>NZ_JBBCPK010000028.1:0-48066 GCF_037150775.1 Leclercia sp. M50 | reverse complement strand
CATATGGTGAACGGAACCCCCTCCACCGCCACATGTTCCACCACCCAGGCACCCCTGCCCCGCCCGGCGGCGCTACGCTTGCACGGGCCTACAAAACACAAAACCTGCACCAGCAAAATCACAGCACTGAAGAATCGTAAAAAGAATAAATGACTCACAGCGATGCCCGTGTCCGGCTGAAAATCGCCGAAGCGTTGACCGCAGGCCGGGGCGAGGCGCAGGGATGCGCCGAGAGGGGGCGACCTACAGGGATGTAGGATCGCCCCCGACCCGAAAGCCGAAGGGAATAAGCTGAGGGCACCGCGAAGCGGCGATTTTCGTTGCCGGGAGCCGGGGTTGCCAGGGGGGAGGCGGCGAGCCCCCCTGGCACGTTCACGGGTGACATAGTTAACAGAGAAGCAGCGAACATGAAGTGAACGGAACCACCACAACCGCCACATGTTTCGCCGCCCAGGTCCACACCCTGCCCCGCCCACGCCCGGCGGCGCTACGCTTGCACGGGCCTACAAAACACAAAACCTGCACCAGCAAAATCACAGCACTGAAGAATCGTAAAAAGAATAAATGACTCACAGCGATGCCGTGTCCGGCTGAAAATCGCCGAAGCTTTGACCGCAGGCCGGGAGCCGGGGTTGCCAGAGGGGAGGCGGCGAGCCCCCCTGGCACGTTCACCGGTGACGTGGTTTACAGAGAAGCAGCGAACATATGGTGAACGGAACCCCCTCCACCGCCACATGTTCCACCACCCAGGCCCCCCTGCCCCGCCCACGCCCGGCGGCGCTACGCTTGCACGGGCCTACAACATCCCCCCCATCACCCAACCGCCATCTCCCTGAGATGCTTCTTCAGCTTATGATACTCATCAATCACATACTGTTCCGCAGCCTGCTGGTCAGCAATCGGCTCCACACGCACGGCGCAATACTTATACTCCGGCGTTTTGGTAATCGGGCTCAGGTTCTCCGTCACCAGCTCATTACAAGCCCCAATCCACCACTGGTAGGTCATATAGACCGCCCCTTTGTTCGGACGATCGCTCACCTGCGCTCGGGTGATGACTTTACCTTTACGCGACGTCACCCACACCAGCGCTTCATCCTCAATACCCAGACGCGCGGCGTCCGCCGTGTTGATCTGCGCATAGCCCGGTTCATCGGCCAGCGCCGCCAGCGCCGCACAGTTCCCGGTCATCGAGCGGCACGAGTAGTGCCCCACTTCACGCACGGTTGAGAGCACCAGCGGATACTCCTCCGTCAGCTTGTCGATCGGCGCGACCCAGTCGCAGGTATAGAGCTGCCCCAGCCCGTTAGGGGTGGAAAATTCCTTCTCGAACAGGTAATCGGTCCCCTGATCGGCCTCGGACTCGTCGCGGCACGGCCACTGGATATAGCCCAGCTCGCCCATCTTCTCGTAGGTGGCGCCATAGAAATCCGGACACAGATGACGCAGCTCATCCCAGATCTCCTGGGTGTTGTTGTAGTGCATCGGGTAGCCCATCCGCGTGGCAATTTCGCTGATGATCTGCCAGTCCGTTTTCAGCTCCCACTTCGGCTCAACCGCTTTAAAGAAGCGCTGGAAACCACGGTCGGCGGCGGTGTAAACCCCTTCGTGTTCACCCCAGGAGGTGGACGGCAGGATCACATCCGCGGCAGCGGCGGTCTTGGTCATAAAGATATCCTGCACAATGACCAGTTCCAGCCCCTCAAACGCCTTACGCACCGCAGAGAGCTCGGCGTCGGTCTGGAGCGGATCTTCCCCCATGATGTACGCCGCGCGCACTTCTCCGTGGGCCACCCGGTGAGGCAGCTCGCTGATGCGATACCCGGTATGGGCCGGCAGTGAATCCACGCCCCAGGCTTTGGCAAACTTGGCCCGGTTTTCCGGGTTATTGATGTACTGATAGCCCGGATAGGTATCCGGCAGCGCACCCATATCACACGCGCCCTGCACGTTGTTCTGCCCGCGCACCGGGTTCACCCCTGCATACGGTTTGCCGAGGTTGCCGGTCAGCAGCGCCAGGCTGGTGAGCGACCGCACGGTTTCCACGCCCTGGTAGAACTGGGTCACGCCCATGCCCCAGAGGATCGCCGCGTTTTCAGCCGCCGCGTACATCCGCGCCGCCTGGCGGATCTCCGCCGCGCTGACCCCGGTGATCGCCTCGACCGATTCCGGCGTATAGCCTTCGACGATCTTGCGATACTCTTCGAAGCCCTCGGTACGCGCCGCCACAAAGGCGCGGTCGTAGAGTTCTTCTTCAATAATCACATGCCCCATCGCGTTAAGCAGCGCGATGTTGGAGCCGTTTCTCAGGGCCAGGTGCATATCGGCGATGCGCGCGGTTTCGATTTTGCGCGGATCGCAGACGATAATCTTCGCCCCGTTGCGTTTGGCCTTGATCACGCGGTTCGCCACGATAGGGTGCGAATCCGCCGGGTTGTAGCCAAAAATAAAGACCATGTCCGCTTTTTCAATGCCGACAATGGAGTTGCTCATTGCGCCGTTACCGACCGACTGGTGCAGACCTGCAACCGATGGGCCGTGTCAGACGCGCGCGCAGCAGTCGACGTTGTTAGTGCCGACTGCCGCGCGGGCAAATTTTTGCATAATGTAGTTGGTTTCATTCCCGGTACCGCGGGATGAACCAGTGGTCATGATCGCGTCCGGGCCGTGCTCAGCCTTAATGGCGCTGAGCTTGCTGGCAACGTAGTCCAGCGCTTCGTCCCAGGAGACGGCTTCCAGCTTGCCGCCGCGCTCGCGACGGATCATTGGCGTCTTCAGGCGCGGGGTGAGAATTTTGGTGTCGTTGATAAAATCCCAGCCGTAATACCCCTTCAGGCAGAGATCGCCCTGGTTGGTTTTACCCTGTGCTGCTTCAGCCTTGACGACTTTGCCGTTATTGACCACCAGGTTGATTTTGCAACCCGATGCGCAATAGGGGCAAACCGTGACGACTTTCTTCATCGGTGTTACTCCGTTGGTAATATGTCCCCAGCGGTATGCATTAACTATGCCAGCCTGAAAACTAAAATTAACTTATTGAAAATAAGAGGGATAAATGGCGGAAAGGGGTCCGTTCGTCAAAAGTGTCGTGACGAACGGACAGCGATGACGTTAGCGTACAACCAGGGCGTCGTAGCCTTTAAAGCGGTAGTTGATTAACGAGATAACCCAGCAGGCGACAAACAGCCCGACCACGATAAACCCGGCGTTACCGAGGTTATCGTTCAGCGCCGCGACGCCGTTCCACAGGCCACCTTCAAGGCCCAGCTTATCTGCCAGCAGGCCCAGCGCCTCCAGCCCGCCGATAAACAGCGCCACCACCACCGAGGTGCCGGTGATGGTCATGTTGTAGTAGAGCTTGCGCTGCGGCTTGTTGAAGGCCCAGCCGTATGCGCCCACCATAATCAGGTTATCGAGGGTGTCGATGAGCGCCATGCCGCTGGTGAACAGCAGCGGGAAGACCATGATCGCCCATACCGACATGCCGCTGGAGGCACCCGCCGCGGAGATCCCCAGCACCCCAATCTCGGTGGCGGTATCAAATCCAAGGCCAAACAGGAAGCCCACCAGATACATGTGCCAGCTGCGGGTGACCAGGCGAAACGCCGAGCGGAACAGCCAGTTCATTACCCCGCCGCGGGCAAACGACACCGTCTCCGGCACGCTTTCGCCGCGCTTCATTTTGTTAAAGCTGCCCCAGATGTCGCGCAGAATAACCAGGTTGACCAGCGCCATCGCCAGCAGGAAGAAGGCGGAGACCGCCGTGCCGATGGTGCCCCCGGTTTCGTGGAACCATGCCATATTGCGGCTGAACGCCGTGGCGGTGGCGGCGATGGCAATGGAGGCCAGCACCACAATCGTCGAATGCCCCAGCGAGAACCAGGCCCCCACGCCGCAGGGACGCTTGCCCTGCTGCATCATCTTGCGGGTGACGTTATCGATGGCGGCAATGTGGTCGGCATCCACCGCGTGACGCAGGCCATAGCACCAGGCCAGCAGGCTGGCCGCCAGCAGCGACGGCGTGGCGTGAAAGAGGTAGAACGCCAGACCCCAGGCGAGAATATTGGTTGCGATTAACGCCAGCATCAGCGCCAGGGCTTTGGGATGGTTATTGAAATATTTCATGTACATAGTCAGATCCAGATTCAAAGAAAAGTCGCGGCGGCAATCATTGCCTGCCCAAAAGCCACCGCCCCGTCACCGGCGGGAAGCCGCCCGGGAAACAGCACGGTAAAATCGCGTAGCCAGAACTGCAGACGTTCGCGCAGCAGGCGGTTGTGCAGCACCCCGCCGCTGCAGACAACGGTGGAGAGCGCCAGCCGCCGGGCATGTTCGCCCGCAAGGGTCGCCAGCCCCTGGGCCAGCGCGTCGTGAAAGGCCCACGCCCGGGCGTTGTCCGGCGCCTGCCAGCCGAGCCACTGGCGCCAGAAGGTGACCATATCCAGCTCGCCGTCGCGCACCGGCATCGTGACCGGGTGGCACTGCGGCGCGGCGCTCAGGGCCAGAGCTTCCAGCCGACAGGCGGCCTCCCCTTCGTAGCTGATCTGTTCCGGGGCGCAGTTGAGCGCCGCAGCCACGGCGTCAAACAGCCGCCCGGCGGAGGAGGCCAGCGGCGCATTCACCCCGCGTTCAATCGCCCGGGCCAGCGGCTGCCAGGGTTTGTTCAGAAGGCGGGCGGCCTCCGGCAGCGTCCGCCACTCGGGGACAAACGCCTGCCACTGGGCCAGCAGGTTGCGCCAGGGCTGACGCGCCGCCAGATCGCCGCCGGGCAGCGCCACCGTCGGCAATCCGCCCAGCTTTTTGCAGGTGCGGTAGTTCACCCGCAGGCACTCCCCACCCCACAGCGCGCCGTTTTCCCCCTGGCCGATACCGTCCAGCACCAGGGCGATGAGATCCCCGCCGTCCCGCGGCCAGCCGTGTTCCGCCATGCAGGCCGCGGCGTGGGCGTGATGATGCAGCACCTGATGCTGCGGATAGGGCATCTGCTGGCCGAGCTGCGTGGCGCGGTACCCGGGGTGGGCATCGGTCACCACCCGCTCGGGGGTAAACTGCCAGATATCCTGAATGGTGGTCAGAGCCTGCTGCCACTGACGTTCGGCATCGTCATCATGCAGATCCCCCAGATGCTGGCTCAGCACCGCCTGGCCGCCGCGCACCAGGCAGAAGGTATTTTTGCGATCCGCCCCCAGGCAGAGCAGCGATGGCGCCTGTTCAAAACCGGGCGGCAGGGGCAGCGCATCCGGCACAAAGCCTCTGGCGCGGCGCAGCATTTCCCCGCTGGCGCGCATCACCGAGTCGTCCATGCGCTGGACGATATCGCGGTTATGCAGCAGCCAGCCGTCGGCGATCCCGGCGAGATCGCGCAGCGCCTGCGCGTTGGTGAGCGCGGGCGGGCAGCCGTTCAGGTTGCCGGAGGTCATCACCAGGGGGCGATCGAGATCCTGCATCAGCAGGTGCTGGAGCGGATTGGCAGCCAGCATCACCCCCACCTCATTAAGCCCGGGGGCGATGGCCTCGCAGAAGAGAGTGTGTTTTGCCACCAGCACCACCGGCGCGGCCGGGGAGCGCAGCAGCGCCTGCACGTCGTCAGGCAGCCACGCGGCCAGGCGCGCGGGGATCATCACCGCCAGCGGCTTGGTCGGGCGGCGTTTACGTTCCCGCAGCCTGTTTACCGCCGCAACGTTTTGCGCATCGCAGGCCAGATGGAAGCCCCCCAGCCCTTTTACCGCCACGATCCCGCCCTGTTTCAGCATCAATATGGCGGCCTTCAGGGCGGCTTCCCGCTCCTCACGCGCCTCGCCGCACACCAAGCTGACCTGCGGCCCACATTCCGGGCAGGCCACCGGCTGGGCGTGAAAGCGCCGGTCCGCCGGGTTGCGGTACTCCGCCTCGCAGGCCGGACAGAGCGCAAACCCCGCCATGGTGGTGGCCGGGCGGTCGTAGGGCATCGCCCGGATAATGGTGAAGCGCGGCCCGCAGTGGGTGCAGTTGATAAACGGGTAGCGGTAGCGGCGCTCGCGCGGGTCGTTCATCTCCGCCAGACAGGCCGGACAGGTGGCGGCATCCGGCACCACCTGGGTGGTCATCTGGCTGTGGGCGCTGGCACGAATGGTAAAATCCACCGGAGGCTGCGCCCAGCGCCAGGGCTGCTCCTGGATATCGTCGATACGCGCCAGCGGCGGGCAGCCGACGGCAAGCTGGCGGATAAAGGCCTGCGCCCCACCGACGAGACGCACCTCCACCCCTGCCCCGTCGTTGCAGACGTCGCCCCTGAGCCCCAGCTGCTGGGCCACCTGCCAGACCCAGGGGCGGAACCCCACCCCCTGGACTTTGCCGCGAATGCGCACCCGCGTGCCGTTTGTACTCATTTAACTCTCCACCGCCTCACGCAGGCGGGTTTTCATGTCGCGATAGGTGGTCTGGGCGTAGCGTTCCGCCCAGGGCTGATCGGCAATGGCGTCGATTTTGACGGCGCAGTATTTGGTTTCCGGCGTTTTCGAGACCGGGTCGAGATTGTCCTGGGTCAGCTCGTTGCAGGCCCCGATCCACCACTGATAGGTCATGTACACCGCCCCCTGGTTGATGCGCTCGTTGACGTCCGCCCGGCTGATCACCTTCCCGCGGCGGGAGCTGACCCACACCAGCTGGCGATCCTGAACGCCCAGTTTTGCCGCATCCTGCGGGTTCATCTGCACAAAGCCCGGCTCATCCGCCAGGGCCTGCAGCGCGGCGCAGTTGCCGGTCATGGAGCGGCAGGAGTAGTGCCCCACCTCGCGCACGGTGCAGAGCACCAGCGGGTATGCTTCGTCCGGCAGTTCCGCCGGCTTGCGCCACGGGGCGGCAAAAAGCTGGCCTTTGCCGTTCGGGGTGTCGAAGCGGTTATCCGCATAGAGCCACGGCGTGCCGGGATGATCGAGGGTCGGGCAAGGCCACTGGACGTGCCCCATCTCGCCCATTTTTTCCCAGGTGACGCCGTAGAAGAGCGGGCAGAGCGCGCGCATCTCGTCCCAGATCTGCTGGTTGTCGCGATAGTGCATCGGGTAGCCCATCTCGGTGGCGATGAGGCTGATGATCTCCCAGTCGCGCTTGACGTTGCCTTTAGGCTCTACGGCTTTTTCAAAGCGCTGGAAGCCGCGGTCGGCGCAGGTAAAGACCCCGCCATGCTCGCCCCAGGAGGTGGCGGGCAGCAGCACGTCCGCCGCCTCGGCGGTTTTGGTCATGAAGATGTCCTGCACCACCACGAAGTCGAGGGCGTCAAAGCCTTTGCGCACCAGGCCCAGGTCCGCCTCGGTCTGGAGCGGATCTTCCCCCATGATGTAATACGCTTTGACCTTACCCTCCAGGGCGAGGTGCGGCACCTCGGTGATGCGCACGCCCACCTGGTCATCCATCCGCGCAGGATCAACGCCCCACGCCCGGGCGAACTTCTCCCGCACCTGCGGGTCGGTCACATCCTGATAGCCGGGGAACTGGTTGGGTATGACACCCATGTCGCAGGCCCCCTGGACGTTGTTCTGACCGCGCACCGGGCCGACGCCGCAGTGTTCGCGCCCGAGGTTGCCGGTGAGCAGCGCCAGCGTCGCGAGCCCTTTCACCACGTCCACCGCCTGCCCGAACTGGGTGACGCCCATCCCCCACATCACGGTGGCGGATGGCGCGGCGGCGTAGATGCGCATCGCATCGCGGATCTGCCGGGCGCTGACGCCGGTAATGCCCTCGACGTTTTCCGGGGCGTAGCCGCTGACCGTTTCGCGCAGGGCGTCCAGCCCCTCGGTGTAGCGGGCCACGTAGTCGGCGTTATAGAGGCTCTCGTCCAGCAGGGTGTAAATGAAAGCATTCACCAGCGCCATGTTGCAGCCGTTAGTAATCTGCAAATGCCGGTCGGCAATGCGCGCGGTTTCGATTTTGCGCGGATCGCAGACGATCACCCGTGCACCGTTCTGTTTGGCTTTGATCACCCGGCGAGCGACGATCGGGTGCGAGTCGGCGCAGTTGTAGCCGAAGATCAGCAGACATTTTGAGTGTTCGATATCGCTGATGGAGTTGCTCATCGCCCCGTTGCCCAGCGTCTCCTGCAGCCCGGCCACGCTCGGCCCGTGGCAGACCCGGGCGCAGCAGTCGACGTTGTTGGTGTTGAGCACCCCGCGGGCAAACTTCTGCATCACATAGTTGGTTTCATTCCCGGTGCCGCGGGACGATCCGGTGGTCATGATGGCGCCCGGGCCGTGGCTGGCTTTGATTTCACTCAGGCGTCGGGCGGTGTAGCGAATGGCCTCCTCCCAGGAGACCGGCACAAACTTGCCGCCTTTCTGGTAGCGGATCATCGGCTGGGTGAGGCGCGGCGTCAGCAGCCGGGTATCGTTGAGAAAATCCCAACCGTAATACCCTTTCAGGCACAGCTGATTCTGGTTGGTGACGCCCTGTGCGCCTTCCGCACGCACGATTTTATTGTTGTCGACGACGAGTTTTAATTTACAGCCCGCACCGCAGTACGGGCAGACGCTGGTGATTTTTTTCATCAGTAACAGACCTGCTAAAAGTGAAAAGAGAGGCAGAGGCTTACAGCATCTGCGAGGAAACCGAGTCCAGCGCCGCACGGCGGCGTTTCTCGAGACTCAACTGCTCAAGCTTCTGCCTGTCGATGCAGACAATGGCATTGGTCGGGCAGGCCTGAATGCAGGCGGGGCCGTCCGGCTGGTGGTAGCAGAGGTCGCACTTGTTGGCCTCGGCCTTCTCCGACATCACGTTCAGCCCGGCACCGATGCTGCGCACAACCGGACGCAGCACCACTTCCATCGCGCCGTACGGGCAGGCGACCACGCAGGTTTTGCAGCCGATGCAGCGCTCCTGATGGACGTGAACAAAATCGTTATCGCGGGTGATCGCCCCGTTCGGGCAGACGCTGGCGCAGGGAGCATCTTCGCACTGGCGGCACATGGTGGCCGTGGAGACGTTGACGCCTTTGATGACGTGAATGCGCGGCAGGAAGTTCTGCGGGGTCAGCGAGGCGCAGTCCTGGGTGTCGTGGTGCGACACCACGCAGGCCACTTCACAGGTACGACAGCCGATGCATTTGCTGGCATCGGCAATGATGAAACGGTTCATTCTTATCTCCGGGAATGATGATTAGCTTGCCGGAGGTATGCATAAATCGCGCCAGAAATTAATTTATTGAAATTTAACGGATTTATTTTGCAGGGGTGGCTGTCATCGACATAAGTGACGATGACAGTATTGGCGTATTTAGCATCCATGCCGGGCAAGCGAAGCGCCCCCGGCATGGACTTTCTGGAAGGAGCCTCGCAAACCTTAAAGTAACCCTATGTAATTCATGGTTAAGGCTTTTAATCCTGAAATTTGGCTCGTAAAGTGACTGCGTTGCGGCACATCCGCAATCGGGCGTAGGAACCCGTATTCTACAGAGCGATATTTATATGTCGCGACAGTGCATATCCCGTAAAATCACGGTGGCACTGGCGGAGCAGCCGAAAGGCTGGCCGTTTTCCTCTGTAGGCGGCATTCCTACCTCCGTCAGTGCTACCTCCTTTGAGCGTAGGAACTCTTAGGCTGGTTAATTCAATTAATACAGAGAGAATGTCATGATGACTACTATCCCAACCCTGACTTACCCGCAATCTGACGAACAGGTTATTCCCCCTTCCCTGACTACGCCGCTTTCTGCTGCTGCGGATCTCTTTGAGGTCGCCGATCGCTGCGCCGCTCTGGTGAGCGTATTGATCGAAACTGAGGACAGTGCTTCCCG
The DNA here is from genome assembly GCF_037150775.1 of Leclercia sp. M50. Lineage (NCBI taxonomy): Bacteria > Pseudomonadati > Pseudomonadota > Gammaproteobacteria > Enterobacterales > Enterobacteriaceae > Leclercia > Leclercia sp. M50. The sequence goes on along the minus strand of NZ_JBBCPK010000028.1, from coordinate 38,303 downwards.
CGCTGTGCTCTGCGAAGGTCTGCTGCACGCGCTACGCCAGCTGCGTGAACGCTGTGATGCTGCACTCCCACCACATCTTGTCGCGCAGTTGATCCAGGGGGAAACTTTCACCTCCTGTATGCCGGACTGCTGGCAGGAAACCGCGCCCCAGGTGGATTATGCGCTGGCTTTGGTGCAGGCGATTCTGGTTGGAACGTTGCCCGCAAGTGTCGAGAAAGAACTGGCGGGGCTGCTGCATGATCTGGTCTGGCTGGTTAATGAGTTTGTGAAGGAGCCTTATATTACGGTGCATTGAGTGCGGCTGGAATGTGGTGAAGGCTGACTGATTTCAGGTTTGATAGGGGGCTGTGGTGGGCCCCTGAATGCGTTTGAGGATGGGGTTGGCGTTGAGCGCATTTCTGGTTTCGTTTTTTTATCAACTGACAACATCTTTGTTGCGTATAAGAAACAATGAATGCCTGTTAAGAGCGAAAAACGGACGTTTCCCCTTAATTCTAAGCTGATAAAAATACCATCAAATAGTATTATTAATCAACGAATAATGTGATATCCTTCGTAAGGATTAATTCTTCCCTTTTAGGAATATTATGTCTGATTTAGAGAAATTCCTGCCAACTTTGAAGCGCTTATCTAAATTAGATAAGCTCTCTGAGAATGAAATTTCAAATCAATTCAGGAGAAATCATAGCGTAGAACCAGTGATTTCAAAAAGTGAGCTTTGTTATGCTTCTTTCGCAGTTAAAACTGATGATTTAAACTTCTTACTTACCGAAAGGCCAATATCATACTTAAATAGACATTGGGGACGATATTCCAATATTCAGTCGCAAGCAAACTCACTTGGTATAGCGTTACCCCTATATATTGGAGAAGGTACTCTTTCTTCTGCAATTCATGAAATTAAAAGATGTGAAAACCCACTTAAAAATTCAAGCGAATGGTTGTTCAAAAATTTCTCATTAGAAATTGCAATTGCTTACTTTAATAAGTATTTCATAAAAAGCGAATCACTAAAACATTATAAAACAATTATTTTTGAAGCTATAGAGGCTTTTTATTTGGGATATGATCATATATCTATAATGTCGCTTTTTCCTGTTTTTGAAGGCGGATTGAGAAATTTACTTGTGAAATTTTGTGATGGTGATAACACAAACACAAGTGCAGAAAGATTTGAAAAGGAAATTAGAAAACTCATTATTACATGGGGAGAACGTCAGATCCCAAATTTTGACTGGCATCCTGGAAAAGGCTATGACATTGAAACTGAGGTGGATTTTTTCACACATTTAAATCCGCAGTGTGATGTAATTAATTCAACTAGATCTTTTTTTAAAAATGTCATATATAAACCAACTGGAGGAGTTAATGAAGGTAGTTTCAATAGACATTTAACACTGCATTTGTTGAATCAAGATTTCAATGAACCATCTAATTTTGTTAGGATTTTCTTGGCATTAACACATTTAACCTTTGCAGAAAGCCTTATGAATAATAAAGTCCCATTTTTCTGGGAAGGTGTAGATGACAATGATCGACGCATTGCTTCATTCATTTCCAGAAGTGGTGATGTTATTTTTGGAATGCGTAGAAAAGTAATTAATAAACTTGGGTTAAATTTATATTGATACAGAATAATGTAAAACACAAATCAAGTATGGGTTGCATCCATCTTTTTGTTCATTGCCTACATGGTATTTATAACGTCCGGTTCTGGCACGAAGCGGATGTTTCAGCTATTCTTTTCTCCAGAAATATCATCTTAGCTTTCACAAGATATCGTAGTAGTTAACTTAATATGTCACCTCTGACAGCATAGACATGCTCGTGCTAAAGTCTCACTACTGCGACCTAATGAATCGACATGCTCTGTGAAAAAATTATCGATTGATTTTGGTATGGTGTAATGCAGAGAACTTTAATTTCTCAAATGTGCATTTCAATAAATAGAAGAAACGCAAGAATGACAAGGTTGCAATGTAAAAAAACTCTAGAGTGTATTTGATCACAAAGCAGAGCATAATGAAGTGATAAAAAACGATGCTTACAGCTTTTTATCACTATATGCATGACATCATGGAGCTGTGACTAGCCCTTGGCCATAATCATATTCGGTATTAACATTACTTACGAAATTTCTACGTGCAGTTGAATATAGCTGACCTGTGACATTTTTTGCAGTTGGGTTAACCCTTTGTTGTCTTCGCTCTTCCCACCATAAAGCTGCTACGCCAGCAACATGAGGGCAAGCCATACTAGTTCCATCGAGTGCCTTAAGGGTGTTACCCGGCCAGGCAGATAATATGTTAACGCCCGGAGCAGCCAAGGAAACATTAACATTAGAAAAACTAGCAATATCAAAAAGATCATTTTTACATTTACTGGCAGCGGAAACGGATATAACGCCCTCTGCACAGGCAGGCAATGATGTCGATATTTTGAACTTAATGTCTTCATCTCTTCTACTTTCATTCCCACTTGCTGCGATAAAAAGAGGATGATAACCAAACCCAGCATGAGACTGAGATAGTTTAATTAGAGAATCAAACATTCTTAAGTTAGAACGATACGACTCTAATGCTGTAGAGGTTGCTAGTTCAACGGGCCAGCCATTATCGACCTTATTTTTAACCATGCCAGGAAAATCAAAACCTAATGACATAGAAATAATATCAGCTCTTACTTCTAAAGCCCATAAAATAGCTTTAAAGAGAGAATCAGATGAACCTCCACCATTTTTATCAAGTACTTTAGCAATAAAAGCGTGTTCAATATCAGTGGCAATACCTATTCGGACACCATCTACATCACGACCAAATATAGTTCCTGCACAGTGAGTACCATGCCCGTTAAGATCTCCGTTTCCTTCAGATGTAAAATCCATCTCGTTAATAGAAACACCACGGAAAGCAGAGTGTGATACTTCAATGCCTGTATCTAAAACGGCAACTTTAACACCTTTTCCCGTATATTGGCTGTTTGTAACTCGAATTGCGTCAAGTCCCCAGTTTGAACCAAGCTCAGATGCAATATTATCGCTGGAAAAGGGTCTAATCAGTGAAACCGGCATTTCAGGTGCGATCATCTCAACATCAGGATCTTTTATGATGTCACTTATATCTTTTTCATTGAGAGTTTCTGTTGAAAAAGAAACATCATTTAAAAGATGATTAGTAGGAGATAAACTTCTATTCAATATATTAGTTGTAAGCGAATGCTTCTTCTTTAAAATAAAATATTTATTCATAGTTAAATTAAATCCTTCTTTTCTCTGCTAGATTTCTGTAGTGAGCTCCAAGAGCAGTAAGTTTACAGCCCTTGGACTCTATTGCTGCATAGAACATATGTTCTGCATCCACAGGTATTACTAGGCCATGTCTATTACATTGCTGTAGTTCTCTGAAAATGGCGACATTAGATTCGTTAACATGAACATGACGGATTTCTTCTGGTACTGTATTTCTGTCAGGCTCATAAGAAGGATCTAGAGGGAAAACTGATGAAGGGTCTGGGAAATACTTAGGTAAGTTTCGTAATACTGACGGTGAGACTTTGGGCTCGACCTGCCTTAGCGCTATAAAATTCTGTACATTAGCTTTGTATATTGGTCTCTGCTCCCAGGGGCCTAACGTTTGGTCAACATGTGAATATAACGCCGCTGGCGTGATGTTGCCCCTAATGTCGGCACATCCACCTTTAAGGCCATCTAGCAGGATGTCAGTAAATATCCCATGACCGTTTCCTTCAGCCGCTTGGCCATTCCTATGAGATGCGGTTAATATAGTTACCCCAGTTCCGATGACAGAAACCAGGTCATTGCCAACGGCACTTATTTCACCAAAAGATCCTGAATGACAGCAATCCAAAATGATAACCGTTGATTTTATTCTAGGATGCGCTTTATTGGCTATTCCGAGAATATCCTGCAACGACATACCCCATGAGCCTTTCCTAGCGTCTACGCTAAGAATAAATCCAGAATTTGTTGCCGGGTCAATATATCCATGGCCTGCAAAGTAGAGCACTACAATATCAGCATCATTAGTAAACAATTCTGTTATGTTTTCTTGAAGCATCTCTGCGGTGATCTCAAATGAGTCACTTGTGAGTCGTTTTACATCAAAGTTGGGATCTCCATTTCCATGACTTTCGAATAAAGTCGCCAACTCAACGGCGTCGTTTACGCAGCCTTTTAGTGGTTGCGTTGGATAATCATCAATTCCTATTATTAAAGCTTTTCTCATTATCTGTTACCATTAATCAACAGTTTGAGATTACTCCATGTCCACTTGTATAGCTTATCATTAAGCGAGGCTGCGGTTGGTTTTTGACATTGTTTATCTGAGTAACCAGACAGAAGAAAATATGGAATATTCTCTTCCTTCGCAATTTTTAACTCAGCGCTAACGCCTGTAGCACTGGCAGTATACTCACCACAGATTACACAGACAGCATCAACCGCTTTGATTCTCGAGCGAGCTTTAGCTTTCCAGTTATCATCGATATGTTCTTTGATTGACCAATCAGCAAGTTCAAAAGGGCTATCTTCATTCTTTGATTGGCCAACTAACAGCATTTTTAAGGACGAATCATGATCGTAATCAAAACTGATAAAAACACGTTTTTTTGACATTTTTAATTTTCCGTACTGTATGAGGAGAGGATGTCTATTGAAAATTGCGTGAGAGTTTATTTTTTAACGACGTATGGAATCTATCAGCATTCGCCTGAATTACTGAGAATGATTTACTAAACGTATCAGTGGTGGAACGAGACTCTCTACTGACGGTCGAGGACTCTAATAGAGAATTTCTTCGATCAATATTGTATTCATTAATAAAATAATCTATATGAGACATTGAATTCATTTGCGGCCATTTCGAAAGATATTCAGGAGGATTGCTAACGCCAGTATTGTAAGATGCTATTCGTCGACCAAGAATAGTAGCTTCGCCAATTTCAAATGGAACCCACCAGGAAAGTGCTGTTTGTGAAGACAATACTGCAATCAAATGCGTTGAGGATGATATATTTTTAGTTATTACTGAAGTGATATCATCAGTAGATTGTGATTCCGAATCTAAAAGATCAACATAGGTATCAATTCCTGCGGCTTTTAAACGCAAATGAATACTTAATGCTATATTAAAGTCGTTGCGTCTATAACTGATAAAAACAGACATATCAACTCCATTTAGGCTACATAATACATTTTGGGAAATTATAACATGAGAATAATCTTGTTTGCAATATAAGGCATTTAAGTTTATTTAATTAAAAGCAATAAAATCAATAAATTAACATTCATTACACAAAATCATTAAGTGCTATAATGAAATTAACATTTTATGGCGTATTGATAGTTTCAGTTATAATAATTTCAAATGTATTAGTTTGCATTCTAATGTTTTAATGAAAAATTGTCTTGTGGGGTTAACATGAATAATGACTCTAGTAACTTGTCTTACGATATCTTGGAAGAGCTCGCTGCGATAGAACATGAAAGATGGTCTAGATGGCAAAGCTACCTTCATGATAGATGTATTGAAAACGATGATGGCTCGCTTACCATACCTCGCGAATTTGTAGATAGATGGCGTGATCAGATGTCTAAATCCTTTTCAGAATTATCAGAAAAGGAAAAGCAGAGTGATAGAGAATTAATCTACGCGTCACAGAAAAGATTAAAAAAGATACTATCTGTCATAACCGCTCAACGTTAGGGGCATAATTGTCTCCATAAGTCTCCATAATAGGTAATCAACCATACTTTTTTACTAAAACTTCCATGTATTTATATGGACGGGCTGAGTCCGAATTCTAAACAACGCTTCATGTCACTATTGAGCAGATACTGGTAAATTAGACATCACGATTTCTGATTTAGGGAAAAAAAATCACAGATCACACTGACCTGACCATTAACCTGAGCCATGACCTGGGCGAGAAGCCGATTTCTCTCTGACCTCAGCACGTGGCCGTAGTATTAGGACTATTAATGGCGGAATCGTATACAGTGCACAGGATAAATATGACCTGAATGGAGGGAATGTCAGCCCTTCGCACAACGCCGCCAACACAACACCCCTAACAAAAACCATATCCCTGAACTAACAACCTCCCCCGAAAACAAAAAAGCGCCCGCATACCGGCGAGCGCTTTCTCACAACCCCCCAAACCCCAGCACCCCATCCCTGTCCACCAGACTTTCATAAACCCTCTCAACCGCCGCCTTCACCTTCTCCGTCATCGGATAATAAAACCCCACAATATCCGGCTGGATGCCAAGGAAAACCACCTCTCCCACATCTTCACGCAGCTGATCCACCAGGTAGTTGAGCGGCATATTGTGGGTGGTCATCATAAACATCTCGGCGATGTCGTTCGGGTCGATGCGGCGGATCTCGCCGGGGTTGAGCCCCATATCCGTCGCATCGACAATCAGCAGCCGCGCCGGGCGCAGCTCGCGGATCGCCACGATGTCGTTCTCCGGGGCGCTGCCGCCATCAAACACCACCCAGTCGCCGCGCGGGGCTTCCCGGCACATCTCGGCCAGCAGCGGACCGGCGCCGTCGTCGCCCATCATGCTGTTGCCGACGCAGAGTAATACATCAGTCACGTTGCCTCCTCACCATCAGGTAGATGGCGTTCTCCTGGTGAATGGCGTGGAGCATCACGAGCAGTGCCTCGCTCCACTCCTGCTGCTGCGCCGTCTGGCGCGCTATCGCGGCGTCAAAGGCGCTGGCCAGCATCACAATATGGTTACTGTCGATCACGATCTCCCCGTAGCGCGGCACGCCCTCCATCTTGCGCCGCGCCTCGCTCCCCGCCTCCAGGGTGGCGATCCAGTCCAGATAGGCCTCCCACGGGCAGGTGAGCGCCGCCTCCAGGCAGTCGATCACCCCCAGATGATGGCCGATGGCCAGGCCGTAGTAGATCACCTGCTGGGCATCAGCAGGCGTGTTGTCATTCTGGTCAATGAACTTGCGGCTGAGCTGGCTGAATACCACCGTCTCACTCATCACACACGCTCCTGCCCGACCACCTCAAGGAGGTTACCCACGATCTCGTTCAGGCGCGGATCGTTCTCGTTTGCCAGCCAGCGGGCCACGCTCTCGTCGCCCTCGATCAGATGACGCATAAAGTCGTCGGCGATCTGGCGGCCATAGCGGTAGCCCGCCAGGCGGCGGGCGGCGCGGTCGATGCGCACCCGCAGGGGCTGGACCATCTCCGGGTGCAGCAGTTCGGCGGGCTGGTTGTCCTGACTGCCCGGCTCGCGGGCATGGATTTTTTGCTCCAGCAGCCCCAGCGCCATGGCAAAACCGTAGAGCGTGGCGGCAGGCGACGGCGGGCAGCCGGGGATGTAGACATCCACCGGCACGATTTTGTCGGTGCCGCCCCAGACGCAGTACAGGTCGTGGAAGATGCCGCCGGAGTTGCCGCAGGCGCCGTAGGAGATGCAGATCTTCGGATCGGGGGCTGACTCCCACGCCCGCAGCGCCGGGGAGCGCATGGCGCGGGTCACCGCCCCGGTGAACAGCAGAATGTCGGCGTGACGCGGGGATGGCACCACCTTGATGCCGAAGCGCTCGGTGTCGAAAATGGGCGACAGGGTGGCGAAGATCTCAATCTCGCAGCCGTTGCAGCCGCCGCAGTCCACGCGGTAGACGTAGGCGGAGCGTTTGATTTTTTTCAGCAGCGAGGCCTTCATGCTGGCGATGGACTCGTCCACCGTGACCGGGACCGGGATCCCCTGCTCGTTACGTGGCCCTAACAGTTCGCTCATCGTGTCGCTTCCTCCATTTCCCGGGTCAGCTGGATCTTGTCCGCCGGGGTCAGCCCCTGCAGGCGCTTGCAGTCCGGGCAGGTTTCAAAACTCTCGCGATGCGATTCGGCGCGCTGGTCGCCGTTGTGGCGCAGCAGGGCGATCGCGTAATCAATCTCTTTCTGTACCGCATAGGGGCGCTTGCAAACCCGGCAGTGACAGATGTCAAAGCGCGACTGTTGCAGGAAATCCGCTTTGCTCCACACCGCCAGCTCATACTCCTGGGAGAGTTTAATGGCGGTGGTCGGGCAGACCTCCTCGCAACGGCCGCAGAAGATGCAGCGCCCCAGGTTGAACTGCCAGGCCAGCTGGCCGAACTGCAGATCCGTCTCCACCGTCAGGGCATTGGACGGGCAGGCGTTCACGCAGGCCGCGCAGCCGATACACTGCTGAGGATCGTGCTCCGGCTTGCCGCGCATATTTTTGTCAACCGCAATCGGCTGGAGGGGATAGGACTCCGTCACCGTGCCGGTTTTGATCACTTTTTTAATAAAGGTAAACATGGCAAGTCCTTATTTCAGCGGTGAATTTTTGCGCTCAATGCTGTAGCGCTCCAGCTCTTTGTAAGGCACCACCTTGCTCTTCTTCTTGCGCACATCCACCACCGTCATGCGGTCGGTGCAGGAGTAGCACGGATCGAGGCTGCCGATAATCAGCGGTGCATCGGAGACGGTGTTGCCGCGCAGCATGTAGCGCAGGGTCGGCCAGTTGGCGTAGGTGGCCGCCCGGCAGCGCCAGCGCCACAGCTTCTGGTTGTCGCCGGTCATGCTCCAGTGGATATCGTCCCCACGCGGCGCTTCGCTGAAGCCCAGCGCGAAGCGGTTCGGGATGTAGGTGAAGCCCTCCACCATCAGCGCGCCGCCCGGCAGGTTATCCAGGCCGAAGTCGATCATGTTGAGGGCGGTAAAGACCTCGTTAATGCGCACCTTCAGGCGGGAGATGACGTCGCAGCCCTGCTCGCTGTGCACTTCCATCGGCAGCAGGCCGTAACCGACAAACGGGTGATCGGCGCGGGTGTCGCGGGCGTGGCCGCTGGCGCGCACCATCGGGCCGACGTTGCTGAAGTCGCGGGCGATCTGCGGGTCGAGGCGGCCAATGCCCACGGTGCGCTGTTCGATGTTCGGCGTGCTGAGCAGAATATCCACCAGATCCTGCACCTCACGGCGCATCTGCTGGGCCAGCTGGCGGGTGGCGATCATGTCCTCTTTCAGCAGATCGCGGCGGATACCGCCGATCAAGTTCAGGCCGTAGGTTTTACGCGCCCCGGTGAGGATCTCCGCCATCTTCATGGAGGTCTCGCGCACGCGGAAGAACTGCATAAAGCCGGAGTCAAAACCGACGAAGTGGCAGGCCAGGCCGAGGTTGAGCAGGTACGAGTGCAGACGCTCCACCTCCAGCAGAATGGCGCGGATCATCTGGGCGCGTTCCGGCACCACAATCCCCATCGCGTTCTCCACCGAGGTGGTGTAGGCGGTGCTGTGGGCAAAGCCGCAGATACCGCAGACGCGATCCGACAGGAAGGTCACTTCGTTGTAGCCCATCCGCGTTTCGGCCAGCTTCTCCATGCCGCGGTGGACGTAGAACAGGCGGTAGTCGGCGTCGATGATGTTCTCGCCGTCAACGAACAGGCGGAAGTGGCCCGGCTCGTCGGAGGTGGCGTGCAGCGGGCCAATCGGCACCACGTTATTTTTCTTGTCGCCGAGCTCGTTAATGAACGCGTAGGTCTCTTTGTCGGTGGTCGGGGCCGGACGCTGGCGGTAATCCATGCTGTCTTTACGCAGCGGATAGAGTTCGTCCGGCCAGTCGTCCGGCAGCACCAGGCGGCGCTCGTCCGGCAGCCCGACCGGGATCAGGCCGTACATGTCACGCACTTCGCGCTCGCCCCAGACGGCGGCAGGTACGCGCGGGGTGACGGAGGGGAACTCCGGCTTATCGGCATCCACTTCCACGCGCACGGTGAGCCAGCAGCGGGTGCCCTGCTCCATCGACAGCACGTAGTAGACGGCATAGCTGCCGCAGAGCTGGCGTTCATCGTTGCCAAAGAGCACCGACAGCCAGCCGCCCTGTTTGTAATAGAGGAACTCGACCACTTCCGGCAGGTAGTTAATTTTCACCGTGACGGTGATTTGATCTTTAGTCTGCCAGGCTTCATCCAGCACCACGCCAGGAAAGGCCTGGTGCAGTGCGGCGAGATAGTGTTGACCAATTTTTTCTTCAGACATGGGTATTCTCTACAGTCACGCCGCCAGCAAGGAGACGAAAGCTAAAAATGCCAGACCAAAACCGGTCCAGGTAATCCGTGAGGTGGCGTTAAAGCGCAGGCGCGCCATGCTGTTCTCAAACAGGGCGATCACCAGTACGCCCACGACCAGCTTGACCACGGCGATGACGACGGCCAACGCCAGGCCGCCTGCGGAGAAGTGGCTCATCTGGCCCCAGGGGATAAACACCCCGACGAACATCTGCAACACCACCAGCTGTTTCAGGCTGATGCCCCACTTGAGCAGGGCAAAGCCCGCGCCGCTGTACTCCGACAATGGCCCTTCCTGTAGCTCCTGCTCCGCTTCGGCAAGGTCAAACGGCAGCTTGCCCATCTCGATAAAGGTGGCGAAGGCGCAGGCGCACAGAGCAAGGAATAGCGTCACGGTGTGCGCCGCCGGCCAGTGGTAGATGGTGGCGGTTACCGCGCTGATGTGGGTGGTGCCTGCCACCTGAGCGGCAACCCACAGGCCGAGCAGCAAGATCGGCTCCACCAGCACGCCGAGCATCGCTTCGCGGCTGGCACCAATCCCGGTGAACGGGCTGCCGGTATCGAGCCCGGCGATGGCGAAGAAGAAGCGCGCGGTGGCGAAGAGGTAGATCAGCGTGATGAGATCCCCCAGCGCGGGCAGCGGCGAGGCGAGCGTGATCACCGGCAGCGCGCTGGCGATGGCGAACATTACCCCCACCATCACCAACGGCATCAGGCGGAAGACCCAGCCGGAGGCGGCCGGGGCCACGCTCTGGCGGCCCAGCAGCTTGATGAGATCGCGGTACTCCTGGAAGATATCCGGCCCGCGACGGGTATGCAGGTGGGCGCGGGCCACGCGGGTGATGCCCGCCAGCAGCGGCGCTGCGGCAAAGAGCACCAGCGCCTGAATCAGTGCGTAGATCAAAGTCATGTTCAGGCTCCTCGGGAGATAACGACAACCACCAGCACCGCCAGCTCAATCAGGGCGATACGGTGGAACAACACGGCGGTGCAGTCGCACTGCCAGCCGGGGATAAAGCGCACCGGGTTGAGCCATTTGCGCAGCTTCAGCACCGGCGCGAAGGACTCCTTAACCGGCATGGCAAAGCCGTGGGCGGTGATGACCATCGACTGCTCGTGGTCGTAGCCGCACACCCAGGCGAAGCCGCGGGCGCGGTTCGCCAGGCGGTTGCCTTTGAAGAGCACCAGAACGATAAAGGGCAGCAGCAGCCCCGCCAGCAGCAGGAGGGTGATCATCGGCTGGGAGACGGTGTTCACCGCCCCGCCGTTCACCGGGAACAGGTGGCCGATCATCGGCAGAAGCCACGGCGCGGCCACGCCGCCCGCCACGCAGCAGAGCGCCGCCAGCACGGTGCTGGCGGTCATCAACCACGGGGCGCAGCAGGCGTTTTCCGCCTCCGGGGTACGCGGTGCGCCGAGGAAGGTGACGCCGTAGACTTTCGCCATACACATCACCGCCAGCGCGCCGGTGATCGCCAGGCCGGTCGCCAGCAGTGGCCCCAGCAGGCGGGCAACAAAGGCATCGTGGGTGCCGAGGTTAAAGAAGGACTGGTAGATCACCCACTCCCCGGCAAACCCGTTCAGCGGCGGCAGGGCCGCCATCGCCATCAGCCCCACCAGCATGGCCAGGGAGATGAGCGGCATTTTTTTGCCGATGCCGCCCAGCTTCTCGATATCGCGATGGCCGGTGCGATACCACACCGCCCCCGCGCCGAGGAAGAGCGCGGTTTTAAACAGGCCGTGGTTCACCAGGTGATAGAGCCCGCCGGTAAAGCCCAGCGCCACCAGCAGCGGGCTTTGCAGCGCGATGCCGCTCACCCCTGCCCCCAGGCCGAGCAGGATAATGCCGATGTTCTCCAGGGTGTGGTACGCCAGCAGGCGCTGGATGTTGTGCTCCATCAGGGCATAGAGTCCGCCGACAAAGGCGGTGATCATGCCCATCACCAGCAGCAGCACCCCGAGCCACAGCGGCGGCAGCGCCCCGCAAAGCGCGACGGTCAGCATGCCGTAGAGGCCCACCTTCATCACCACCGTGGAGAAGAGCGCCGCGGCAGGCGCGCTGGCGTTTGCATGCGCCTGGGGTGCCCAGCCGTGCAGCGGGATCACCCCCGCCAGCAGGCCAAAGCCCGCCAGACCCGGCAGCCAGATGCTGGCTCCCGGCGCCTGGTCAGAGGCCATCGCCCCCATCACCGCAAAGTCCAGGGTGCCGTAGTAGCGCCACGCCTGCCAGCAGGCGAAGGCCAGCAGCAGCGTCCCCAGACGCCCCAGCACAAACCAGAGCTTGCCGGACTGAGCGCAGCCGGTAAGAAACGCGCCGCACAGGGCCATGATCTCCGCCATCACCACCAGCCAGCCGAGGTTATCGACCATGATCGCGGCGACGGCGGCGGCCATCAGCAGGTTGGTCAGCAGGCCGTTGCTTTTAGCCTGCGGGTGGCGATGCCAGGCGACGGTAAAGAGGCTGATGAGCAGCGCCGGCAGACCGATGGCGATAAGCCACACCGCCCGGATGCCGCTCATCTGGATGTTGACGTGAAGCCAGGCGATCTCCCCCGGCTGGGAGATGTGCGGCGCGGCCAGCAGCGCAATTCCCCCCGCGGTTACCGCCAGGGCGCTGGCAATCGCCCCGCCAAAGCCGGTGATGGCGCCGCTGAGCGTGCGGTTGGCGCTGAACACCAGCGCCAGCACGGCGCTGACGAGGTACCAGCCCAGCGCCTGGTTAATTAACGAAAAGGCATTCATCAGCGCTCTCCTTGTTGCGACTGGAACAACGACAGATCGCCCAGATCCGTATTGATAGTGAGCTCGCGTTTGCGCTTGCTGGCGCGGGCGATATCCTGGTTATTCACCAGACGCAGGGATTTGGTCGGACAGGTGCGTACGCACGCCGGGCCGTCCGGGTCGAAGTGGCACAGGTCGCACTTCACCGCGATGGCGCGCACGCCCGGCACCCAGTCGAGGAACGGGCTGACGCGGGCCGGAGCCGGGGGCGCCATCGGCGCTTTGCTGGTGTTGCTGTTGGCGGGGATCGCCAGCGGGCGGCTGCCGGCAAACTCGATGGCGCCGAACGGACAGGCGATGCCGCACAGCTTGCAGCTGACGCACAGGCTTTCATTGAGCTGGATAGCGCCGTCAACGCGGGTAATGGCGTTGACCGGGCAGACCTGGGCGCAGGGGGCGTCTTCGCAGTGATGACAGAGCTGCGGCGCGGAGTCTTTACTGTTACGCATCACTTTCAGCCGCGGCTGGCTTTGCAGGCCATGCTGGCGATGGTTTTCTGAACAGGCCGCCTCACAGGTGTGGCAGCCGATACAGAGCGAGGGATCAGCAATTACAAAACGATTCACCTGGTTTCCTCTGGTGATAGTCATTTTTGACGAAAAACGGGCGGAAGTGTCATTTTCGACACCTGTCGACACCCGGCTCAGACCGCAGCGTGGTGCTGCGCGAGGACGGCGAGGGTCAGGGATTCGCCGCGCTGCGTTGCCTGCCAGATCGCGGCGTAGACCCCGCTGATTTTGTTCAGGAAATGGTTCAGCACCGCCTCACGCTGATCGACGTTGATCTCGCCATCCAGCATGCCATCGTCCCCGAGACGGGCGTGGCCAATCAGCACGCTTTCGGGGTTATCGCGCTCTTCAACGGTGTAACTGAAGATATGGCCGTTGAACGCCTGCTCCGGCGTGACGCGGATAAGGAAGTGGTCGAACAGCCAGAAGCCGAGCCCGCTGTCGGTGTTGCAGCCCACGGTAAGGTGCAGGCTGGCTTTAGAGAGGGTGATGGCCTGAATCAACGAATTGCCGTAGTGGTTCCAGTGGGATCGCAGCACCCGCTGCTGTCCGGCAATGATGGTGGCCTTCTCACTTAATTCGGAAAGTGTCATGTGACGTACCTGATGCGTAATGTGTAAAGAGTTCGCTCCCTTAAGCACGTTTCGTGCCATTTTTTAATTTCTTGAATTTGAAGGTAAATTGTTTTTAAAGCCGAAAAGATCACACAAAATGACATGTCATTTCGTCATCTTTGACCGGGCAGCGTGTCCGCTCTCGCCACCCTGCTGCTAAAAGATGGCATCAATATTGCTTAATCCGGCCAGACTTTACCGGGAACAGCACAATGCACGAAATCACCCTCTGCCAGCAGGCGCTGGAATTGATCGAAAAACAGGCTCACCAGCATCAGGCGAAACGCGTGACGGGCGTCTGGCTGCGCGTCGGCGCCTTCTCCTGCGTGGAGAGCAGCGCCCTGCAGTTTTGCTTTGAGCTGGTGTGCCGCGAGACGGTCGCCGAAGGCTGCGCCCTGCATCTCGACGAGCAGCAGGCGGAATGCTGGTGTCAGGATTGCAAAGCCTACGTCGAGCTGGTGACCCACCGCGTACGACGCTGCCCGCAGTGCGGCGGGGCGAACCTGAATATCGTCGCCGACGACGGGCTGCATATCACGCGTCTGGAAATTGAACAGGAGTAAACCATGTGTACCACCTGCGGTTGCGATCAGGGCAACCTCTATATTGAAGGCGATGAGCATAACCCGCACTCCGCTTTTCGCAGCGCCCCCTTTGCGCCGGCACACCGTCCGGCGCTGCGCATCACCCGCGTGGACGCTCAGGCTTTTACCCCGACAGAGCCCCTGGCGGGCCAGCTGGATTACGGCCACGGCGAGGCGGGCACCCATGCGCCCGGCCTCAGCCAGCGCAAAATGGTGGAGATCGAGATGGACGTGCTGGGCAAAAACAACGACCTGGCCCGGCGCAACCGCGCGCTATTCAGCGCCCGCAACCAGCTGGCGCTGAACCTGGTCTCCAGCCCCGGCTCCGGTAAAACCACCCTGCTGACCGAGACCTTAAAACGTTTGCAGCAGCGCGTACCCTGCGCGGTGATCGAGGGCGATCAGCAGACGGTGAACGACGCCGAGCGGATCCGCGCCACCGGCACCCCCGCCATCCAGGTCAACACCGGCAAGGGCTGCCATCTCGACGCGCAGATGATCGCGGATGCGATGGCGCGCCTGCCGCTGGAGGATGGCGGCATTATGTTTATTGAGAATGTCGGCAACCTGGTCTGCCCGGCGAGCTTCGATCTTGGCGAGCGCCATAAGGTGGCGGTGCTCTCCGTTACCGAAGGCGAGGATAAGCCGCTGAAGTACCCGCACATGTTCGCCGCCGCCTCGCTGATGCTGCTGAACAAGGTCGACCTGCTGCCCTACCTCAATTTTGACGTGGAGAAATGCCTCGCCGCCGCCCGGGAAGTGAACCCGGAGATTGCGATTCTGCTGGTCTCCGCCACCCGCGGCGACGGGATGGACGCCTGGCTCGACTGGCTGGAGGCGCAGCGATGTGCATAGGCATTCCTGGAAAAATCAGCGCCATCCATGACGGCATGCAGGCCAGCGTGGAGGTGTGCGGCGTACTGCGCGATGTGGATCTGACCCTTGTTGGCGATTGCGACGAAAAGGGCCAGAGCCGTCTCGGGCAGTGGGTGCTGGTGCATGTCGGCTTTGCCATGAGCGTGATTAACGAAGAGGAGGCGCTGGATACCCTCGCCGCCCTGCAGAACATGTTTGAGGTGGAGCCGGACGTTGGCCCGCTGCTGTTTGGCGAGGAGCCCCGCTGATGCGCTTTGTTGATGAATACCGCGACCCGCAAAAGGTGATGCAGCTGATCGAGGCCCTGAAGGCCCGGGCCGGGCTGCTGGCCTACACCGCTGCCCGTCCGCTGCGCATTATGGAGGTGTGCGGCGGTCACACCCACGCCATCTTTAAGTTCGGGCTGGATCAGCTCCTGCCCGACAACATCGAGTTTATTCACGGCCCCGGCTGTCCGGTCTGCGTCCTGCCGATGGGGCGGATCGATACCTGCATCGAAATCGCCAGCCATCCGGAGGTGATCTTCTGCACCTTCGGCGATGCGATGCGGGTGCCGGGGCAAAACGGCTCGCTGCTCGACGCCCGCATGCGCGGCGCGGATGTGCGGATCATCTACTCCCCCGCCGACGCGCTGAAGCTGGCCCGGCAGAACCCGGATCGCAAGGTGGTCTTCTTCGGGCTGGGGTTTGAAACCACCATGCCCGCCACCGCCCTGACCCTGCGCCAGGCAAAAGCGCTTAACGTGCAGAACTTCTTCTTTTTCTGCCAGCACATCACGCTGATCCCGGTGCTGAAAAGCCTGCTGGCGCAGCCGGAAAATGGCATCGACGCCTTCCTGGCGCCGGGGCACGTCAGCATGGTGATTGGCACCCATGCCTACGACTTTATCGCCGCCGAACATCAGCGCCCGCTGGCTGTGGCCGGTTTTGAACCGGTGGATCTGCTGCAGGGGGTGCTGATGCTGGTGGAGCAGAAGATTGCCGGCATAAGCCAGGTCGAAAATCAGTATCGCCGTATCGTCCCGGAAGCGGGCAACGCCGTGGCCCAGGCGGCCATCGCCGAGGTGTTCGGCATTGAAGGCGACAGCGAGTGGCGCGGGCTGGGGGTGATTTCGCACTCCGGCGTGCATCTCACCGAAGCGTATCGTCAGTTTGACGCCGAGCGTCACTTTCGCCCCCGGGCGCAACAGATTTGCGACGATCCCGAGGCGCGCTGCGGCGAGGTGCTCACCGGGCGCTGTAAACCGGCGCAGTGCCCGCTGTTTGGCGGCAAATGTACGCCGCAAAGCGCCTTTGGCGCGCTGATGGTCTCGTCAGAAGGGGCGTGCAGCGCCTGGTATCAGTACCGTTCTCAGGAGTGTGAAAGTTGAAACAGATAACCCTCGCCCACGGCAGCGGCGGACAGGCGATGCAGCAGCTGATCGGCGAGCTTTTTATGCGCGCCTTCGCCAACCCGCTGCTGGACGAACAGGAAGACCAGGCCCGGATCCCGCTGCACGAGCTGACCGCCCACGGCGACCGGCTGGCCTTTTCCACCGACAGCTACGTGATTGACCCGCTCTTCTTCCCCGGGGGCGATATCGGCAAGCTGGCCATCTGCGGCACCGCCAACGATGTCGCCGTGAGCGGAGCGATCCCGCGCTGGCTCTCCTGCGGCTTTATCCTCGAAGAGGGGCTGGAGATGGCGACCCTTGAGCGCATCGTCACCAGCATGGCCGCCACCGCGGCGGCGGCGGGCATTGCCATCGTCACCGGCGATACCAAGGTGGTACCGCGCGGCGCGGCAGATAAAGTGTTTATTAATACCGCCGGTATCGGTTCGGTGCCCGAGGGGGTAAACTGGGGTATGCGCCAGATTGAGGCCGGGGATGTGCTGCTGGTGAGCGGCACGCTCGGCGATCACGGCGCCACCATCCTTAACCTGCGCGAAGGGTTAGGTCTGGAGGGCGATCTGCAGAGCAACTGCGCGGTACTGACGCCGCTGATCCAGGCCCTGCGTGGCGAGCCCGGCATCAAAGCCCTGCGCGACGCCACCCGCGGCGGCGTGAACGCCGTGGCCCATGAGTTTGCCGCCAGCAGCGGCTGCGGGATTGAAATAGAAGAAGCCAGCCTGCCGGTGAAACCCGCCGTGCGCGGCGCGTGCGAACTGCTGGGGCTTGACCCGCTCAACTTCGCCAACGAAGGCAAGCTGGTTATCGTGGTGGAACGCCAGGCGGCCGAACGGGTGCTGGCCCGGCTGCGGGCGCATCCTTTGGGCGTGAACGCCGCTATTATTGGTGAGGTGGTTGAGCACAAAGGGGTACGACTTACCGGACTATACGGCGTAAAACGGTCGCTGAATTTGCCCCACAGCGAGCCACTGCCGCGAATTTGCTGATCCGGGCGGCGCATTCGTCTCTTATTTTTCTGGATACTCTGGATAAAACGCATGTCGTATACACCCACCAACGATCCTGTCGATCACGGATTGTTCGACATTACCCGTACTCTGCTGCAACAGACCGATCTTTGCGCCCTGGCGCAGGCGCTGACCCAGCATGTCCGGCAGATAAACCTCGCCGATAGCGTTCATATTCTGCTCTGGCAGTCGGAATCGCGCCGGGTCTGTCTCTACAGCACCGACGAACAGGGCTGTGATATCCGCTACGAAGATGAGCCCCTGCTGGCGAGCGGCCCTTTTCGCCGCATGCTGTCCCGCCCGGACGTGCTGCACTGCACGGCGGCGACCTTTAACGAGACCTGGCCACAGCTTGCCGCCCTCGATCGTTATCCCTCGTTTGCCCACTACTGCCTGACGCCCATCGCCGCCGATGGCCGCATCTTCGGCGGCTGCGAGTTTTTGCGCACCCAGGAGAAACCCTGGAGCGACAACGATTTTTCCCGCCTGCAAACCCTGACCCAGGCGGCCGGGCTGGCCGTGGAGCAGATCCAGGCGCGGCTGCACAACAGCGACAACTACGACCTGCTCTGGCGGGAGCGTAACGATTTTCGCCTGCTGGTGGCGATCACCAACGCCGTACTGTCGAAGCTCGACCTTGATGAGCTGGTGTCGGAGGTGGCGCAGGAGATCCAGCGCAACTTCGGCATCGACTCCATCAGCATGGTGCTGCGCAGCGATCGCAAAGGGAAGCTCCTCGTCTACTCCACCCACTATCTCGATAAAGAGGCGCCCCTGCACGACCAGAGCGAAGTGGATGAAAAGGGCACCCTGTCCGAAAAAGTGATGCGCAACAGGCAGATGCTGATGCTTAACCTGCATCACCGGGATCAGCACGCCCCCTACGAACGCATGCTGTTTGATATGTGGGGCGAGCAGGATCAGACCCTGTGCCTGTTCCCACTGATGTTCCGCGACCGGGTGCTGGGCACCCTGAAGCTGGCGCAGTGCAACGCCCAGGTGTTTACCCCGTCCAATCTGAAGCTGCTGAACCAGATTGCCGAACGTGTCGCCATCGCCGTGGATAACGCCCTCTCCTACCGGGAAATCAGCCATCTCAAGGAGCGGTTGATCGACGAAAACCTCGCCCTGACCGAGCAGATCAACAACGTTGCCACCGATTTTGGCGAAATCATTGGCCGCAGCAGCGCCATGATGACGGTGATGAAGCAGGTGGAGATGGTCGCCCGGAGCAACAGCACCGTGCTGATCCTCGGCGAGACCGGCACCGGTAAGGAGCTGATTGCCCGCGCCATTCACAACCAGAGCGGGCGCAGCGACCGGCGGATGGTGAAGATGAACTGCGCGGCGATGCCTGCCGGGCTACTGGAGAGCGATCTCTTTGGCCACGAACGCGGGGCCTTTACCGGCGCCAGCGCCCAGCGCATTGGCCGCTTTGAGCTGGCGGACAAAAGCACCCTGTTTCTGGATGAAGTGGGCGATATGCCCATTGAGCTCCAGCCCAAGCTGCTGCGCGTACTCCAGGAGCAGGAGTTTGAGCGCCTCGGCAGCAACCGCATCATCCACACCGACGTGCGGCTGATTGCCGCCACCAACCGCGATCTGACGCAGATGGTGGCCGACCGCGAATTCCGCAGCGATCTCTACTATCGCCTTAACGTCTTCCCCATCTTCCTGCCGCCGCTGCGCGAACGCCCGGAAGATATTCCCCTGCTGGTGAAATCTTTCACCTTTAAGATTGCCCACCGGCTGGGGCGCAACATCGACAGCATACCGGCGGAGACCCTGCGCCAGCTCAGCAGGATGGAGTGGCCAGGCAACGTACGCGAGCTGGAAAACGTGATTGAGCGTGCCGTGTTGCTCACCCGCGGCAATGTCCTGCAGCTTTCGATGCCGGATATCGATTTTCATCGCGCCAGCAGTGCCGCGCCGGAGACCGTGGTAAGCGATATCCGCGAAGGCGAGGAGGAGTATCAGCACATCGTGCGGGTGCTGAAAGAGACCAACGGGGTGATCGCCGGACCGCGAGGCGCAGCCCAGCGTCTGGGGCTGAAACGCACCACCCTGCTGTCGCGCATGAAGCGCCTGGGGATCGACAAAAACGCCCTCCTTTGAGCAACCTGGCCGCAAACAGGTTAAGATAGCGCTCCTTTTGTCCACCGCGAGAAGAACATGCAGACCACCCACGCCACATTTCTTCTCGCCGGACAGACCGTTCACCGCATCACCTTCGAGCCCGCCACCTTCACCGAGGCCGATCTGCTCTGGCTTCCGCACCATCACCAGCTCTCTGACGCCGGACGCAAACGCAAAGCCGACCACCTGGCCGGGCGCATCGCCGCCTTTCATGCCCTGAACCGGCAGGCCATTCCCGGCATCGGCAGCAGCGGCGAACCGCTGTGGCCTGCCGGTGTGCGAGGCAGCCTCTCCCACAGCGGCACGCAAGCGGTAGCGATTTGCCGCGATAATGGCCTGGTGGGAATCGATTGCGAAGCGATTATCGCGGAAAACGAAGCGCGTGAGATTCAGGATGGCGTGATTGATCCTGCTGAAGCCCGGCTGTTGGCCGAGTGCGGTTTACCCTTCGCGCTCGCCTTCACCCTGGTGTTTAGCGCCAAAGAGAGCCTGTTCAAAGCGCTCTTCCCTCAGGTACAGGCGTGGATGGGGTTTGAGTGCGCGCGCGTCACCTCCCTGACCGCCGACGCGCTGACCTTAATGCTGACCCGCCCGCTTCCTCCCTTCACACAAAATCAGGTATTTACCGCGCACTGGCTGCGTAAAGACGCGACGGTCGTGACGCTGATTTGTGATGAATAATTGCTCAGGATCGTGATCCTTTTCTCCTTTTAAACAAATTAGCTGCCTGAACCGTAGACAGTTTTATCAGGCAGTCTTATCGTTACATTGAATAATAAATCATTATTGAATAAATATTCAATGTGGAGAAAAAGAATGAACACGACCTTTGTAAAATCCGCTTTACTGGCCTCAATGATCGCCGCTTCCGGTTCCCTGTTTGCCGCCGATAACGGACTCATTGCGATTATTACCCCCTCACACGACAACCCGTTCTTCAAGGCTGAAGCCGACGGCGCGGCGGCGAAGGCAAAGGAGCTGGGCTACACCACCCTTGTCGCCTCGCACGACGATGACGTGAACAAACAAAACCAGCTGATTGAAACCGCCATCGCCCGTAAGGCGAAAGCGATCATCCTGGATAACGCCGGGGCGGATGCCACCGTCGGTCCGCTGGAGAAGGCCAAAGCGGCAGGCGTCCCTGCCTTCCTGATCGATCGTGAAATCAACAAAACCGGCGTGGCGGTAGCGCAGATTGTCTCGAACAACTATCAGGGGGCGCAGCTCGGTGCGGAGAAATTCGTCAAGCTGCTGGACGGCAAAGGGAAATACGTTGAGCTGCTGGGCCGTCCATCGGATACCAACGCCCACGTGCGCTCCCAGGGCTATCACGATGTGATCGACGACTACCCGGAGATGAAGATGGTGGCGCAGCAGACCGCCAACTGGAGCCAGACCGAAGCCTTCACCCGTATGGAAGCCATTCTGCAGACCAACCCCGATATCGTGGGCGTGATCTCCGGTAACGACACCATGGCGCTGGGCGCCGAAGCCGCCCTGAAGGCCGCCGGGAAGAACAACGTGATTGTGGTCGGCTTTGACGGCAGCGACTACACCCGCGACTCGATCCTGAAGAACGGCAACATCAAAGCCACGGTGCTGCAGCCAGGCTGGCAGCAGGCGCAGATGGCCGTTGAGCAGGCCGACTACTACCTGAAAAACGGCAAAGCGCAAAAAGATGAGAAGCAGCTGATGGACTGCGTGCTCATCGACGAATCCAACGCCAGCAAGCTGAACCTGTTTAACCTCAGCAAATAAGCGGAGGCAGTATGCGATTAACACAATGGGGCGCCGCGCTGACAGGCGCAGCCGCCCTGTTGCTGACGGCCTGCACCGTGGTGGATCTGGATGAGAACGGCAAGCCGATCATGCCTGCCGATCCCAACGCCAAAGCGAGCTTTGACAACCAGACCCCACAGCAGATCGCGCAACAAACCTGGCAGCCGCGGATCCTCGACGCCGCAAAAAATCATGCCCTGGACGCCAGCGCCCTCTCCACCCAGCTGAACACGCCCGCAGCCACACCGCAGAGCGTCTTCGTGCGCCTTACCGGCAAGGTGGAGCGCGTGGATGCCAGCAACGCGCGTGAGCAGAAGCTGGTGATGACGGTGAACGGCCAGCCGGTGGAGATCCAGAGCGGTCCGGTGATGCGCGGCAACGCCATCCGCGACGCCGCCGGGTTCCGCTTCGATGAATTTACCAACCAGGTTCAGTATGCCCAGCTCTCCCGCGCCCTCAACCGCGAGGCGGCGAAGCATCTGCCGAAAATTGACGACAGCTGGAGCGGCAAAAATGCCACCGTGCTGTTCGCCACCACCCTGACGGGCGGCAAGGCGAATGAGGCGGCAGCGCTGGAACTGAAACAGGAGACGCCGTGATGAGCGATACCCCGGCAGACGACATTATCCTCAGCACCCGCGGCATCTCGATGCTCTTTCCCGGCACCGTGGCGCTGGATAAGGTCGATTACCGCGTCTGGCGCGGCAAAGTGAACGTGATTATCGGCGAGAACGGCGCCGGGAAATCGACGCTGATGAAGATCCTCGCTGGCGTCCAGCAGCCCAGCCTCGGCGAGATGTGGCTCAACGGCAAACAGGTCTCGTTCGCCAGTACCCGGGATGCCGCCGCCCACGGCATTGGCATGGTGCACCAGGAGCTGAACCTGTTTGAGAACCTCAACGTGGCGGAGAACGTTTTCCTTGGCCGCGAGCTGCAAAAAGGGGTAACGCCGATCAACGAGGCGGAGCAGGAGGCCCGCACCGCGGAGCTGCTGAAGCGCCTCGATCAGCCTATCTCCCCGCGGGAGCTGGTGGGCAACCTGAAGGTGGGACAGCAGCAGCTGATCGAGATCGCCAAGGCGCTGGCCGAGGATGCCGACATCCTGATCCTCGACGAGCCCACCTCGGCGCTGAGTAAAACCGAGGTGGAGATCCTGTTTCGGGTGATCCGCGAGCTGACCCGTCAGGGGGTCTCCATCATCTATATCTCCCACCGGCTGGAAGAGCTGATGGCGATAGGCGATGTGATCACCATTCTGCGCGACGGCAAATTCCAGGCCGAAGCGAAGGTGCAGGATATCGACGTGCCGTGGATTGTGCGCGAGATGCTCGGCAGCGACCCGGTGAGTAACTTCCTTGAGCCGGGCCGCACCTTCGGCGCGCCGGTGCTGGAGGCGGAGCACATCACCTGCGTCAACGCAGCCGGGAATACGGTGGTCAACGACGTCAGCTTCCAGGTCAAAGCCGGGGAGATCGTCGGCATCTACGGCCTGATGGGGGCCGGACGCACGGAGCTTTTTGAGTGCATGCTCGGCACCGAGCGCAACTATCTGGGCAAGCTGTGGCTCGACAGTAAACCGGTGCCCCAGCGCTTAACCACCGCCGAGCGTATCCGCATGGGGATGAGCCTGGTGCCGGAAGACCGCAAACGCACCGGGATTTTCCCCGGCTCGTCGGTGGCCAGCAACCTGACCATCGCCAGCCTCTGGCGTCGGTTGCAGCGCGGCTTTGCCATCGCGCAAAAGGCGGAGCAGCAGGTCGTCGCCAGCACCATCGGCAACCTGTCGATTAAGGTCTCCACCCCGGAAGTAGAGATCCAGGCGCTCAGCGGCGGCAACCAGCAAAAGGTGGTGATTGGCCGCTCGCTGCTGACCAACCCGAAGGTGCTCTTCCTTGATGAGCCGACCCGCGGCATCGACGTGGGGGCCAAAGCGGACGTATTCCGCATGATGGTGCAGCTCTCTGAGGAGGGGATCGCGGTGGTCTTCTCCACCTCGGATTTGAAAGAGATTATGGCGGTATCTGACCGCATTCTGGTGATGTCCGGCGGCAAACTGACCGCCGATATTGTTCGCGATCGGGCCGAAGAGTCGGCACTGGTAACCGCAAGTGCTCAGGGGTTCTAAGATGAAAACGACACAGTCTGTCGCGCTGGCGCCGCATAAAGGGGCCTCGCTTTCCCGGGAAAATGTTCTGCTGCTGTTGCTGAAAATGCGCACCTTCATTGCGCTGTTTTTGATTGTCGGCTTCTTCACCATGACCGTGCCGGGCTTTCTCTCCACCGGCAGCCTGGTGATCATGATTAAACATATCGCCATCAACGCCTTCCTGGCGCTGGGGATCACCTTTGTGATCATCACCGCCGGGATCGACCTCTCCATCGGCGCTACCCTGGGGCTGTGCGGGATGATTGCCGGGTGGATGATCACCAAAGGGATTGTGCTGCCGATGTTTGGCATCGCCATCTTCCCGAGCGTGTGGGTGATTGTGCCCGTGGTGCTGCTGATTGGCGCACTGATAGGGGCGGTGAACGGCTGGATCATCACCCGCTATAACGTCGCGCCCTTTATCTGCACGCTGGGTACCATGTACGTGCTGCGCGGCGCGTCGATGCTGACCTCCGACGGCCAGACCTTCCCGGGGCTCTCCGGTAACCCGCAGCTGGGGAATACCGGCTTTGATGAGATTGGCGCAGGCACGTTCCTCGGCATTCCGTGGGCCATCTGGATGATGATCGTGCTGGCGCTGGTCATCGCCTACATCGCCCGCCGCCTGCCCTTTGGACGCCACGTCTACGCCATCGGCGATAACGAACGCGCGGCAGAACTCTCCGGGGTGCGGGTCAAGCAGGTGAAAGTGCTGGTCTATACCCTGTCGGGGTTCTGCGCTGCCATCGCCGGGATTGTGGTCTCTGCGCAATTGCTGGCGAGCCATCCGGCCAACGGCACCGCCTTTGAGATGAACGCCATCGCCGCGGTGGTGCTGGGCGGCACCTCGCTTGCCGGCGGCCGCGGCACCATTCTCGGCACCCTGATCGGCGCCTTCGTCATCGGCTTTTTGGCCGACGGCCTGGTGATGATGGGGGTGAGCGAGTTCTGGCAGATGGTGATCAAAGGGATTGTGATTATCGTGGCGGTGATTATCGACCAGATGCAAAACCGGATGCAGCAGAAAGCGGCGGTGGTGGCGCAGAAGGCGGTGATGGAAGGGAAGTAGCGACATTGTGCGGGGTTTATGCCGGGTGGCGCTACGCTTACCCGGCCTACAACGGCACAACATGTAGGCCCATGCAAGGCGAAGCCGCCGCCGGGCAAAATGCACTGCTTACGATGTCTTCAATAAACTCCGCGCCGTCGGGTAATCGGTGATTAACACGTCGATATACTTCCCTTCCAGCGCCCCGCGAATGGCGTTGCGTTTCTCTTCCCCGCCCGCCAGGGCGATTACCTGCGGGCAGGCGCGGATCTGCGCCAGCTCCATACCAATCACCGGATCTTCTTCGGCACTCAGCACCGGCTCGCCTTTCGCATCGTAGTAATGCAGGCAGATATCCCCTACCGCCCCGCGTTCGGCCAGCAGTTTGAGCATCTCTTCGTTGTAGTAGTTGCCGGAGTTCTTCAGCAGCTGCGACGGCTCCAGCTCGCCGATGCCGACGATCGCCACATCCACTTCGGCAAATTTGCTTACCACCGCCGCCACGTCCGGGCTGCTAACCAGCCGGGCGCGCTCCTCTACCGAGTGCTCAATACTTTGCGACGGCAACAGCCACGCCGGGCAGCCAAGGTGTGCCGCCAGCTGCTGGGTGAGGATGGTCGCCTGCACGTTGCCGTTGGGACCTACACCGCCAAGGAGCTGGATCACCCCCGCGGCGCGGATATTCTGCGGGTGCATCTCATCCACCATGCAGCGGATGGTGCTGCTCCAGGAGGAGATCCCCACCAGGTCTTCCGGACGCAGGCGGGTTTCGACATAGTGCGCCGCCGCGCTGCCGATGGCGTGCTTGATCTGGGCACTGGACGGGTTCTCGCCCACGTCCACCACGATGGCCTGGCGGATGCCGTACTGCTCCTCCAGCGCCTTTTCCAGCGAGACAAAAATATTGGTAGGCTGAACGACGGTAATTTTGACCAGCCCCTCTTTCTGGCAACGCGTCAGCGCCCGCGACACGAAGGATTGTGAGAGGTGCAGCAGCGAGGCAATCTCGGACTGCTTTTTATTCTCGCTGTAGTAAAGTGTGGCGATCTTCACCAGCAATCGCTGTTCATCCTGTTTCGACATAACGTTCCCCTTAATCGGCTGTCGTTATTTTTATTCATCACTGAATATTTAACAAGCAAGCGCCTGCCCGATCCGCCAGGCAAATGTGATCCTTTTCTCCTTTCTTCGAAATTTGCCCGCTCAAAGCGTAGACAAACCCCGGTTATGGCGCTGCACTCCCTGCTAAGGGGCCGACTAACGGCACAAGGCAGCAATAGCCAACGTCGGGTGTTTGTAGTGATCGGGGATGGTGAACTGGCCGAGGGCAGTAACTGGGAAGCCGCGCTCCATGCTATTTTTTCTGCTGGTTGTAACCCACTGGGCGGCTCCAGTCATCGTCATACTTGATATTCCCTTCGATATAAAACCACTCAATTCCTGAATAGGAAATTGCGATATTCTCCATCATTCCTGGCGTGCGAGAACCCGGGATATAAGCATGAGAAGCATTAACTGACATGATCACAATGCTGGTAAGCGTAATTCTGTAAATCTCGTATTCAATGCCAGCCTCGTTGATGTCGTAATAGTGTATTACTGCCTTTTGCAGCCGCTTACTTTGGCAGACTGCAACCGCAAAATATGGCGAGGTGTTATCAATCTCTTTGTGCAGGGTAAAAGCGTTGTGTTCGCGTGAACCCATAAGTTTACCTGTGTTGCGGCATGTGTTCTGGTACACACCGTAACTGCTGTTCATAATTTCAATTGCACCCTCACGGTCCAGCGCCATACAACTGCCTTTGATCAGCTGTCCATTTTCATCATAAAGATACATATAAGCTGGTAATGACATCGTTATTTCCCTTATTGATTACTTGAGACGTTCCAGTCATTGTCGATAAAGAACACGTAGCGATAATTTGAACCATTAAGCGTGTACGACACGCCATAGGTATAACCCGGCCTAAGCATCAGGTTTAAACAGGAGTCTGGCCAGGAGAGAGCAACGTGCTCATTAGTAGCAAATTCTTTGTATTCTCCACCCTGCATTGAAGAAATGTTATAGCGACTCAGGACATCGGTTTTATCCACCGAAAAGCAAACATGCCCCTTATCAACGATGATCGAGCGCCAGGGGGCTGCACGATCGCCTTTACCACATCCGACAAGGGTTACAGATAACAGAATCAAGGATAAGTAGCGTTTCAATGCGGGAAACTCCCAAGCACTTTCTGATATCGAGCGATGAGTCTGAGGGTAGGCTCTGACGGGTCATAGTTTTTGAGGCGATACAGGTCGTTTCGATTACCGAATCCATATGTTTTCAGCAACCAGTAATCACTCACGATACATGCCTGATTTTCTATGCCATAGTCCATCAAATTTGGTTTATTAAGATCATAGTTGTAATCAACAGCCCATGAGAATGCGCCACGCGTTCTTACCATCATCCCGCGCTGGTGTTGCCAGACATGCATCATTTCATGCAGAAATATATGCTGACCGCCTATACGATCATTTTTGACGTGTGGCTGTGAAAAATCAGGCTCATACACCCCTTCCTGAAAATATATTTCGCCGTTTGGCGCCATGGCGACGTTGTTCGCCTGCATATTGAAAGGAAGATAGCTGCTGCGGTGAATCCATACTTCGTTATAACGAATACTGAAAGCGTAGAGCGTGCGAGCCAGATTAATTTCACCAAGGGTCAATAACCGCAGACCTCCGCGATTTATTTCATTCGACATTTTATCCCTCCAATAAGAAGGATTTATCATATCAACGGTTTAAAATTGTACAATTGTTTATGTGCTGAATAAAAATAGACAATACATTGGTCTCGTTTATCATATTTCATATCGCTAAGCGTTAAACAGAGCACCTTTCTATTTTTTCGTTAGCATAGCTAATATTTAAACAATTCATATTGGTATTTAAACGGCCCATTAATCCGGCATGACTGAGGTCAACATGTTTTATTAGTCTGCCTTCGTAACCCTTTGAAATAAAAATTACTACAATTGCCTTAGGTCTTGCCAAATCATTTTCTCTAAAGCTTTTTACAGCCCTGATGTTGACCGGCGACCCTACACGATAAATGTGTCCTTCTGATTCTTCACCCTTAATTCCCCTCTCGACGAGGATCATTCTGAAACAACTGGCGTAAAAACAGTATTACGCAGCGGTATGGCGCACCACGATGCGTTATTCCGCTCCGCCCGCAGGGCAATCACCTGTGGTCAGGCGCGGATGTGCGCCAGCTCCATGCCGATGACCGGGTCTTCTTCCGGGCAAATGTGATCCTTTTCTCCTTTCTTCGAAATTTGCCCGCTCAAACCGTAGACAAACCTCCTGACTGGGCATATCTTACATAGCATGAATAATAAATCAGCATTGAATATATATTCAAAGCGGTTATAAATCCCTGCTCTGACAGAGAGAACAGGGAAATAACTTACCCGGCTGGAATAATTATTCACAACAGATTATAAATTCAGGAGGTATGTTATGAATCCGTTTTCGCTCTCCATCGCGGAGCTCGAAACCCGGGCGCGCTCGATTCGTCGCCGGATCATCGTGCTGAATGCCGAAAGCCCGGCGGGAGGCCACACCGGGGCCGATCTGTCGCAGGTCGAACTGCTCACCGCCCTCTACTTCCGCATTCTGAACTGCTCCCCTGCGCTTCAGGATAGCGATGAACGCGATATCTATATCCAGTCGAAGGGCCACGCGGTGGGCGGCTATTACTGCGTGCTGGCCGAGGCCGGGTTTATCCCCGTTGAGTGGCTCGCCACCTATCAGCATGCCGACTCTCACCTGCCGGGCCATCCGGTGAAACATAACACGCCGGGCATTGAGCTGAATACCGGCGCGCTGGGGCATGGTCTGCCAGTGGCGGTCGGGATCGCCCTGGCGGCAAAACGCAACAACAGCGCGCGCCGGGTGTTTGTGGTGACCGGCGACGGAGAGCTGGCGGAAGGCAGCAACTGGGAGGCCGCGCTGGTCGCTGCCCACTATCAGCTGGATAACCTGTTCATTATCAACGACAAAAACAACCTCCAGCTGGCGGGCTCCACAAAAGAGATCCTCAATACCGATCCGCTGGATGAGAAATGGAAAGCGTTCGGCCTGGAGGTGACCACCTGCAACGGCAACGACATGGCGGACGTGGTCGCCACGCTGGAAGGGCTGAAACCCAACGGCAAACCCCATGTGGTGATCGCCCACACCACCAAGGGCGCGGGAATTTCGTTTATTCAGGGACGGCCTGAATGGCACCACCGGGTGCCGAAAGGGGAAGAGATTGAACTGGCGCTGGAGGAACTGAAAGATGAGTAATAGCGAACACCTCGCCACGGTGATGGTGAATGCCTTTATTGACGCCGTTGAACGCGGCGTGGACCTGGTGCCGGTGGTGGCGGATTCCACCTCCACGGCGAAAATTGCCCCCTTTATGCAGCGTTTTCCGGGCCGCCTGGTCAACGTCGGCATCGCTGAGCAGACGCTGGTGGGCGCCGCTGCCGGTCTGGCAATCGGCGGCAAGATCGCCGTCACCTGCAACGCCGCGCCATTTTTGATCTCGCGGGCTAACGAGCAGATCAAAGTCGACATTTGCTACAACAACACCAACGTCAAGCTGTTCGGCCTGAACGCGGGGGCCAGCTACGGCCCGCTCGCCAGCACCCACCACAGCATCGACGATATCGCCATCATGCGCGGCTTCGGCAATATCGAAATTTACGCCCCGTCGAGCCCGAACGAGTGCCGCCAGATCATCGATTACGCCCTCGATCATGTGGGCCCGGTCTATATCCGTCTCGACGGGAAAAACCTGCCGGAACTGCATGACGACAGCTACCGTTTTGCGCCGGGCAAGATTGACGTCCTGAGCAGCGGCCACGACGTGGCGCTGGTGGCGATGGGCTCGACGGTACATGAAATTGTGGAAGCTGCTGCACAACTCGCGGAAGAAGGTATTGACGCCACTGTTATCAGCATTCCATCTATTCGTCCCTGTGATACCCAACAGCTGCTGACCGCTCTCGCCCCGTGCAGGGCAGTGGTAAGCGTCGAGGAGCATAACGTCAACGGCGGCGTCGGCAGCCTGGTGGCGGAAGTGCTGGCCGAAGCGGGATGCGCCGTGCCGCTGAAACGGCTGGGGATCCCGGATGGACAATACGCGATTGCTGCCGACAGAGCGTCAACGCGGGCACGCCACGAGATTGATGTCGCTGGGGTGGTGAAGCACGCCCGGGAAATGCTGACGCGACAGGTTTGCTGAAAATAACAACAACATCTTACTGGAGAGAAAAGCAATGTCCCGAATTCCTCAACAACTGACAATGGGCGTGGTCATCGGCAACCGGGGGTTCTTCCCGAGCTATCTGGTAGCGGAAGCGCGCGAGCAGGCGATCGCCCTCTTTGGCCGTCTGGGTATTAACACCATTATGCTCGACCCCAGCCAGACCGAACTCGGCGGCGTGGAGACCCGTCAGGATGCGAAAGCCTGCGCCGAGCTGTTTCGCGCCCACCGCGACAGCATTCACGGCGTGGTGGTGCTGCTGCCTAACTTTGGCGATGAAAAAGCCATCGCTGAGACCCTGCGTCTTTCCGGCCTGAACGTGCCGGTGCTGGTCCAGGCCGAGGAGGACACCCTCGATAAAAGGGGGCTGGCAACCCGCCGCGACAGCTTCTGCGGCAAAATCTCCCTGTGCAACAACCTGCGTCAGTACGGCATTCCTTTTACCCTGACCACCCAGCACGTCTGCGCCCTCAACGGTGAGGTGTTTGCGCAGGATCTGCAGCGTTTCGAACAGGTCTGCCGCGTGGTGAGCAGCATGCGCGGCGTGCGCGTGGGGGCAATCGGTGCCCGTCCGGCGGGCTTTAACACCGTGCGCTACAGCGAAAAATTGCTCGAACGCCTCGGCATCGCCGTGGAGACGCTCGACCTGTCAGAAGTCTTTACCCGGATCAAAACCCTGCGCGATGATGATATCCGCGTGGATGAAAAACGGCGGATCCTGATCGACAACGCCGACGCCAGCCGCATTCCGGCCGACAAGCTGGTGACCATGGCGAAGCTGTTTGTGGTGATCAGCGAGTGGGTGGTCGCCAACGATATCGACACTACCGCCATCCAGTGCTGGACCTCGCTGCAGGAGAACCTCGGCATCAACGTCTGCTCGATCATGAGCGTGATGTCCGGGCAATTGATGCCGAGCGCCTGCGAGGTGGACGTGATGGGCGCCCTCTCTATGTACGCCCTGGCCAGCAGCAATATGAACCCGGCCTCCATTGCCGACTGGAACAATAACTTCGGCGACGAGCGCGACAAGTGCGTGCTGTTCCACTGCGGTAACTTCGCCGCCGAAAGCCTTGAATCCCCGCATATGGGCACCGCCGACATCATCGGCACCACGGTCGGGAAAGAGAACACCTGCGGCGCGGTGCATGGTCGTCTGAAAAGCGGGCCGCTGACCTACTTCCGCCTGAGCACCGACGATCTGACCGGGGAAATTAAAGCCTACGTGGGCCAGGGCCAGTCGGTGGACGATCCGCTCGACACGGTGGGCTGCCGGGCGGTGATCCAGGTGCCGCATCTGGAGAACCTGCTGAACTGGATCTGCCGCAACGGTTTTGAGCATCATGTGGCGATGAACCACTCCGCCAGCGCGGAGATCCTGCATGAAGCCTTTACCCGCTACCTTGGCGTCTCAACTTACCTTCATCGTTAAGGCTGGAGGCCGCTATGTCGGTGAACAAGGACATTATCATCGCCCTCGACGAGGGCACCACCAATGCCAAAGCGGTGGCGCTGGATGCCAGCGGGCATGTGGTGGCGAGCTTCTCCCGGGCGCTGGCAATCCAGACGCCCCACGAAGGCTGGGTTGAACAATCCGCCGACCTGCTGGTGGAGGCCTCTCTGGAGGTGGTGGCCCGCGCATTGGCCACCGTCGGGGTAGAGAGAGTGGCGGCGCTGGCGATCAGCAATCAGCGTGAAACCGTGGTGGGCTGGGAGCGGGCAACGGGCAAACCCATTGCCCCGGCGCTGAGCTGGCAATGTTCCCGCACCGCGGCCTTTTGCCACCAGCTGCGTGAGCAGGGCCACGGCCCGGAGATTAGAGCGGCCACGGGCCTGCCCATCGCGCCGCTGTTTTCTGCCTCCAAAATGCGCTGGCTGCTGGACAACATCCCTGATGGCGCAGCGCGTGCCGCCCGGGGTGAGATCTGCCTCGGCACCGTTGACAGCTGGCTGCTGTGGAACCTGACCCAGGGGCAGGCGTTTAGCTGCGATTACGCCAACGCTGCCCGCACCCAGCTGATGAGCCTGCACAGCGCCGACTGGGACCCGCAGATGCTGGCGCTGTTTGGCATCCCCCGCGCGGCCCTGCCGGAGATTAAACCCTCCAGCGGTCTGTTTGGTTACACCCGCGGCGGCCCCTCCATTCCGGACGGACTGCCGGTGATGGCGATGATCGGTGACTCTCACGCCGCGCTCTTTGCCCACGGTCTGGGGGCGGAAGGCTGCGTGAAGGCGACCTACGGCACCGGCTCGTCGGTGATGGCGCCGGTGGCCTCCGCCCGCAGCGAGGTGAGCGCCCTGGCCACCACCGTGGCCTGGCACGACGGCGATACGTTAGTCTATGGGCTGGAGGGGAATATCCCCCACACCGGCGACGCGGTGGCGTGGATGG
Source organism: Leclercia sp. M50 (assembly GCF_037150775.1). Classification (NCBI taxonomy): domain Bacteria; kingdom Pseudomonadati; phylum Pseudomonadota; class Gammaproteobacteria; order Enterobacterales; family Enterobacteriaceae; genus Leclercia; species Leclercia sp. M50. The sequence continues at coordinate 5,660 of NZ_JBBCPK010000028.1, read as the reverse complement.
CGGACAGCACCGGGCTAAGCGAGCTGTCGCAGGCGGAGCTTATCCATGAGCTCAACACCCTCCCCCGCTCGGTGGACTCCACGCTCGGCGTCTATTTTGTGCCGGCGCTGACCGGCCTTGGCGCCCCCTGGTGGGATGAGAATGCCCGCGGGATGATCCACGGCCTGAGCCGCGGCGTGAAGCGGGCGCACCTGATCCGCGCGGCGCTGGAGTCGATCGCCTATCAGATTGCCGACGTGGTGCAGGCGATGCGCGCCCATCCGGGCTTTACCCTGAATGCGCTGATGGTGGACGGCGGGCCGACAAAAAACGACTGGCTGATGCAGTACCAGGCGGACCTTCTCGGCTGCCCGGTGATGCGCAGCGACGTGGCGGAACTTTCAGCGATGGGGGCGGCACTGCTGGCGCGTAAGGCGCTGTTTAACCTGACCACCGCCCAGCTGCGCCAGTATCTGCCGGAGCATGTCACCTTTACGCCGGACATGGCGCGTCACGCCCGGCTACAGACCCGCTGGCAGGCCTGGCAGGAGACGGTTGCCCGGGTGCGGCGGTAAAAATGCCCCGTCTGGTGATACGCCAGACGGGGCACGGTTTTTCGTTACTCACTCCGCACGTCAGCAAGAATTTTCGCCATCCACACGCGGTCTATTGCCCCCGTATCATAATGGGCGAGGGTAAAAACCTGGGCCTGGTTCATCATTAGCGCCAGTTCGGGGGTGATATTGAAACTTGCCGCCACTTCATGGCGCTCAAGTCCAGGCCGGCGCTTACGACGTTCAACACGAAAGCGCAGCTGGTTATATTTTGCCCAGGCGATCAGCGCCAGATCGATAAGACAGGCCACCAGCAGGTAGATACTCAACGTACTGAGCGTGGTGTAGAAAGGCCTGGTCCCCATAAAAGGATCATGTTCAATCGCGCTTATCAGACCACTGTAAATCAGCCAGCTAAACCCCAGCCAGGCAACGATCGTTAACAGCAAATCCAGCGCGCGTGGAAACAGCCGTTGTTCAGTAAAAATTAATGGTTGGATCATGGTTTTAATCTCCCAATACCGCGATCGGGACTCACCCAACGCGCTCTGCTGCGTTTACGGCGCAGCATCACTTTCGGGAAAGCCACAAGCGTAGTGAACAGGCTCAACATCCAGTACACCACCGGAAACCAGATAACCCAGAACAGTGACGCCGCAATACCTTTCTCGTAGCGTCGTTCAATAAACAGACTGACCGCGAACTGCAACAGACAGACCACGCCCAGCATCAGGCCAGTAAAAGCCGGTGGGAAAAGGTGCTGAACATATAAAGAATCGGGCATCGGAATAAGCAGCCCGATGAGAAACAGCAGGATGCTGACGGCATAGGCAAAGGCCCATGCGGTTGACATACAAAACTCAAGAAACAGAGGCCACATGCGCCGGTACTCCCAGCTCCACAAGCGACGCATATTGACAATAAACACCTCCGCGCCCCCCTGCGCCCAACGCAGACGCTGCTTCCAGAGCCCCTTCAGCGTCTCGGGCATCAAAATCCAACACAGCGCCCGAGGTTCGAAGAAAATTGACCAATGGCGCAGCTGTAACTTCCAGCTGATATCAATATCTTCCGTGATCATATCCGGGCTCCAGTACCCCACCTCTGCCAGGGCGCGACGGCGAAAAGCGGCAATGACGCCGGAAACGGTAAAGACCTGACCATAAACGCGCTGGGTACGCTTGATGAGGCCGATGATAGATGAAAATTCCCCCACCTGGACTCGCCCAATCAGCGTTGAACGGGTACGGATACGCGGATTACCGGTCACGGCCCCCACGCGAGGGTGATTGAGCAGCGGTGCGACCATATACACCGCCGCATCTCTGTCCAGCAGCGCATCACCATCAATACACACCAGAAAGTCACTGCGCGCCGCCGCGGCACCTGCCTGCAGGGCGACCGCTTTTCCCTGGTTTTCCGCCAGGTGAATCACCCGCAGCCGCGCATATTTACTCGCTAACTGATCCAGCACGGACGCGGTGTTATCGATAGAACCGTCATTGATAGCAATCACCTCTATATTTTCATAACGTTGCGCCAGCGCCGCTTCAATAGTCTCACGTGCATTCAGCCCTTCGTTAAAGCAGGGCACAAGAATAGAAATCAGCGGATTGCCTGCGAGTACAGGAGGCGGCGTGCCCGGCCCCCACGGCCAGTGGCGCTCGCGGTGAAGCCAGAAATAAAGCCCACCGCTTATCCAGAGAGCCGACATAAACAGCGGCCAGAAAAAGACGAAATTAAGGATCACTTCACCGGTAAAAATCACCGCCACGCCGAGCGGAAAACTGAACATCAGGCAAAGGATCAGGAAGGCGATGAGGCGATCGGTCATTTTTGCGGATACCAGTAGGAGGAAAAAGCAGAACGGATCTCTGCCATCCGGGGTTGATCGTTAATGAAATCGTCCGGGTAGTAGCCATAGTTTCCGGCACCGCTCATCTTGAGCTGCCGCATCCACCCGTTAAGCATTTCACCGCTAATAGCGTCCTGCCCTGCCCCCTTACGCCAGTCCCGCGCCTGAAGTTCAAAGACCGTTTTATCCAGCGCGCCAGGGAAACGGGCGACCTGCCCGACGAGTCTGTCCAGCCAGGCATTGGCCTCGTTGACCGGGACATTTTCCATCAGCGGCATCGCCATCGGGGCTGTCCAGTCGTAGGTGCTGAGAAAATCATTCAGATTCTGCGCAAACCAGGTTTCGCTCTGCGGGTCCAGTACCGGCATGGCGTAAATGTTACGGGCGGTTTTGATCTGCGGGCCGCGCACGGCACGCACGGTTTGCGTGAGCTGTCGGGTAAAATCAATCAGGGCGCGACTTTTAAAGCGCGTCCAGCGCGCCAGCAGTTGCGGATTGGCGCGTATCTCCGCGAGGTTATCCGGGAAGCCTGCTGCACGATAGGCTTTGAGTGCATCCGGGGAGGCATCCTCAAAGTCAGTCAAAAAAGCGTCATCATGGAACAGGATGCCGCTGAAGTTGGCATGGCGCGCCAGGTCCTCGTAGATGTCGTTGATTCTCTGCCGGGCAACCGCATTCCAGGGTGATAAGCGCAAATAATGGCGGTTATCTGGCGCAATGCGTCCGGTGTCTGGCGACCACGCCGCCACGCGAGGCACCGAGGAGTCTAACCCAAACGCCAGTACCGGCATCCAGGCGTAAACCTTCACCCCGGCACGGGTCTGCAACTGCCAGGAGACGAAGTTAAACAGATCCGCCCGCATCGGTAGCCAGCGACTGCGGAAATAGAGCGCATTGACGTTGCCGTCCCCTTTCGGATCGGCATAGGCCTGTAAGAAGACATGGGTGATCTTCATATCGAAAACACGCTGGATGAGCAGATCGATATTTTTACGCTGTTGAGCCTGGTTTTTGTCGTAGACATAGTCGAGATCGACATGCATAACCCGCATGTTTTCAGGTTCTCTGACCTGAGCTATCTGGCTGGCGAAGCTACGCAGCGAAGGGTTGTTGGAAATCAGCACCCGGGGAACGTCTTCCAGCCTGGCGGCATTCGCCAGCCCCTGGTTCAGGGTGAAAGCCATCTGGTAGCCCTGCTGATGCGCAAGCTTCAGCGTTGTTCCGCTCGCCGCACCGTAGGGCCAGACCCAGGCGCGCGGTGCTTTCCCGGTGACCTCTTTGATTTTGCCCGTAATACGCGCCAGGTCGGCATTTATACGCTTTTCAAACTGCGCATCCGTTTCGTACTGCCCGCGGGTTTTATCGTAGAAACGGTTAGCGACTGCGGGCTCCTGACTGCCTTGCGGATTGGCCTGATGACCGTAATGGGATGCCCAGGTGTGCGCACCCACTTCCACGAGCCCCGACTCGCTCGCCTCGCGTACCATCTTCCAGGTGGCAAATTTTTCCCGCGGCGTCTTGAGTCCGCCAAAATCCACCAGCGAATGTTCCGGTGCATCCACCCAACTGCCGACTGGCGCCCACAAAGCAGGCCATCTGAACAACCGAAGCAGCGGCAGAACGCGTGTCGAGAAGCTACTGTATCCATCATCAAAGGTCAGCATCACCGCCTTTTCCGGCAAGGTGCTTTTTCCTGCATGGGCATCCAGCACCTGCTGCACGCTAATCGGGTGGTAGCCGTTATCATGCAGCCAGGCAAACTGATCGTTCAGGGCGCTGGTGCGCACGGAGAGATAGCGCTGATCGGCGGCGCCGTCCTCCACGTCGTGCCAGGCCAGCACAAGAAAGCTGTTTTTGGGCCAGGGCTGGTCCGCATAGAGCGCCGGCCGTTCGGCGGGAGGAAGATAACGCGGTGCCGCGGCCAGTACACACATGCTCATCATCATCCACCCGACGATTACCCTCGCGGCGAGAAGCCATCGTTTCATCATGAAGCGCCCTTAAAACCTGACATTCAGATCAAATGCGAGGGCAATATTGCGCTCCCGCTTCCCGTCGTAAGGACGCTTATCCCAGGTCAGTTTCACCCCGGCATCCACTACGTTATTCCATTGAATACGTTGCCCGTAACCAAACTGATTGATGGCCCCAGCGCTGTACCCTTTTTGCCAGTAACTGCCCGCCCCCGCTTCAAACTGCTGCTTCCAGACCGTGTCGTAATGGCGGTACAGCACCTGTTCGGCGCGCCGCCCTGCCCCCCCCGGAAGCTCACGCTTGGGGTTGTTATAAGGCACACCCTCTTTGCTGTTATGGCTGCCGCTGATGCCAGGAATAAAATCCAGCGTAAAACGTGGCGAGGTCCAGAGGCGTTCTTTACCGCTGATGCCATACTCCAGGCGATCGTTGCCGTCGGTGAAATGGGCACCGAAAAGGGAAAGTTGATATTCCCGTCGTTCGTTCTGATACCAGCGTAACCACAGATCGCCACCGTTGGCGTTTACCCCATTGCGCAGGGCACGCAGCGGCGTGTTACGGGATAACCGCTCCGCCGAGCCGCCGACCCGCCAGCTGTCGCTGAAATCGTACCAGCCGGAGAGGCGTCCGCCGATTTTCTGATCGGTGTTATCGTTGCGCCCGGAGATCTCCATTTCGGCCCAGCTATTCCTTGACGTCCATTCCGCGCCCGCCAGCAGGTCCCGGCTTATTCCCTTCCCCTCCTCAAACTCGCCGCGGGCAAAGTTGTAGCCGGTAAACAGTCGCCAGTTCTGGTTAACAGGCGGGCTATAAAGCGCAGTGTTGAGGGTAAAATCATCTTTGCCGCTGACCGGGTTGTCGGATGAGATGCCCTGAGATCCGGCTATCCGCAGTTCCGCTTTGTTATGCACCGCCATCAGTCGTTCGAGCTGCAACGTGGCGGCATCATCCGGGCTGCGGGTGACCACATCTTTTGTGAGTTCCTCAGCCTGCTGCCACTCCTGTAGCTCCATGGCCGTCCATGCCTGTTGCCTTTCCAGCGCCAGGTTGCTGGGTTCAATGACTTCGGCAAGCTTAAGTTCGCGCTCTGCGGCACGCGGTAATCCTCTCGCCAGCAGCACTGAGGCATAGGCAATACGCAGTGCCTGGTTACCCGATCCTGTGCGCGCCAACCGCTCCGCATGCTTCTCGGCTGCGGGCAAATCATTAACGGCCACCAGATATTCGGTTTGTAAGGTTCTGGCCAGCAGCCAGTTGTCATTGGGCTGCGGCGTAGGAGAGCCATAGATCTTTCGCAG
>NZ_JBBCPK010000027.1:0-48097 GCF_037150775.1 Leclercia sp. M50 | reverse complement strand
TTTTATCCGCCAGTGACAGCGCCAGCTCCGCCGCCTGCGTCGCCATGGTGACGATAGGGTAGCGCACCGTGGTCAGGCGCGGTCGCACATAGCGGGAGATCAGAATGTCATCGAAGCCAATCAGCGAAATATCTCCCGGCACGTCAATGCCGTTATCGTTCAGCACCCCCATCGCTCCGGCGGCCATCGAGTCGTTGTAACAGGCGATCGCCGTAAAGTTACGCCCGCGTCCCAGCAGCTCGGTCATCGCCTGCTCGCCGCCGCGCTCGTCAGGTTCACCATAAGTGACCAGGCGATCGTTGCAGGGCAGGTCGTTCTCGCGCAGCGCATCGTAGTAGCCCTGCAGCCGATCTTCGGCATCCGAAATGGGGTGGTTGGAGCAGAGATAGCCAATACGGGTATGCCCCTGCTGGATCAGATGGCGGGTGGCAAGCCAGGCGCCGTAGCGATCGTCCAGCGCCACGCAGCGCTGCTCATAGCCGGGAATAATGCGGTTCACAATCACCATGCCGGGGATCTGCTTCATCAGATGCACCAGCTCCTCATCCGGCAGCTTTTTGGCATGCACCACCAGCGCCGCGCAGCGATGGCGGATCAGCTGCTCAATCGCCTGACGCTCTTTCTGCTCGTTGTGGTAGCCATTGCCGATCAGCAGAAAGTTGCCGGTCTGGTAGGCGACCTGCTCGACAGCTTTGACCATCGCGCCGAAAAAGGGATCGGAGACATCGCCCACCACCAGCCCGACGGTATCGGTGGACTGCTGAGCCAGCGCGCGGGCGTTGGCGTTGGGGTGATAGTTCAGGGATTCCATGGCAGTCAGCACGGCCTGGCGGGAGGTTTCACTGGCTTTTGGGGAGTTGTTGATCACACGTGAAACCGTGGCGACGGAAACACCCGCCAGTCGGGCCACATCCTTTATTGTCGCCATTCTCTACCTTCTTGTTAGGGTAAGCGTTTACACACTCAATAGTGTTGCGGAAAAGTGAGGTGTATTCAAGCGCAGGGCGGTGAGGCAATTCACAAAGGTGAGAAACGCTGGCGGAAACGGTGTAATCGTTACACAGCGAAGCGTGACAGAAGAGGGTGAATTTGAATCTTTGGTTACACTTTGCCTCAGGCTGTTGCGATTGTCTGCTGGCAGGGGTTTGGGCCGCGTTGCTACATTTGAGATCCCAGAGGTATTGATAGGTGAAGTTGACCCCGGGTTAACTGACACGCTTTACACCAGCCTGCGTTCTTACGCAGGTTTTTTTTGCTTGTTGTTCAACATGTAACAGCTATCGATAAAATTCACACCTGGTTGCACTTCGGCTCATTCCCTTGCTTTTTTGCGCTGGTGAAGTGGATTGCCCGGAGCCACAATCAAGATCCCAGAGGTATTGATTGGTGAGAATTCTTAGTACGTACTGCGTACTCATCTCTTGCACCAACCTGCGCAGATGCGCAGGTTTTTTTTTGTCTCTATCCGGTTGTCGCTCCCACCGCACTTCTCGTGTAATCTGCCACAATTTACCGTAACCCGGCTAATTGAAAGGCAAAGGGAGTTGAAATGTTATTTGGGTTTTTCCGCACGCTGTTTCGTATCCTCTTTCGCGTCCGTCTGACTGGCGACACCCAGGCTCTGCACGCAGAACGCGTTATTATTACCCCCAATCATGTCTCTTTTATTGACGGCATTCTGCTGGCGCTGTTTTTACCTGTGCGCCCGGTCTTTGCGGTCTACACCTCCATCAGCCAGCAGTGGTACATGCGCTGGCTGTCGAGCGTGATTGAGTTCGTTCCGCTCGATCCCACCAAACCGATGATGATCAAACATCTGGTGCGACTGATCGGGCAGGGACGCCCGGTGGTGATCTTCCCGGAAGGGCGCATCTCCATCACCGGCTCGCTGATGAAAATTTATGACGGCGCGGGCTTTGTGGCAGCGAAATCGGGCGCCACTGTGGTGCCGGTGCGCATTGAAGGCGCAGAACTCACCTTTTTCAGCCGCCTGAAAGGGCTGGTGAAGCAGCGCCTGTTCCCGCGTATTACCCTGCATCTGCTGCCGCCAACCACCTTGCCGATGCCCGATGCACCCCGCGCCCGCGACCGGCGTAAGATCGCCGGGGAGATGCTGCATCAGATCATGATGGAAGCCCGGATGGCGGTGCGTCCGCGTGAAACGCTGTATGAGTCGCTGCTGACGGCGATGTACCGTTATGGCGCGAAGAAAAACTGCATCGATGACATTAATTTTGCGCCTGATACTTATCGCAAGCTGCTGACCAAGACGCTGTTTGTCGGCCGTATTCTGGAGAAATACAGCCAGCAAGGGGAGAAGATTGGCCTGATGCTGCCGAACGCCGGGATCAGCGCGGCGGTGATCTTTGGTGCCGTCTCCCGTGGCCGTGTCCCGGCCATGCTCAACTACACCGCAGGGGTGAAAGGGCTCAGCAGCGCTTTCACCGCCGCGCAGATCAACACCGTCTTCACCTCACGCACGTTTCTCGATAAAGGCAAACTCTGGCATCTGCCGGAGCAGCTTACTCAGGTACGCTGGGTCTTTCTGGAAGATCTTAAGGCGGAGGTTACCCTCGGCGATAAGCTGTGGATCTTTGCTCACCTGCTGATGCCGCACCTGGCGCAGGTAAAACAGCAGCCGGAAGATGCCGCCGTGATCCTCTTTACCTCCGGCTCGGAGGGGAACCCGAAAGGGGTGGTTCATAGCCATAAAAGCCTGCTGGCTAACGTCGAGCAGATAAAGACCATCGCCGACTTCACCGCCCGGGATCGCTTTATGTCGGCGCTGCCGCTGTTTCACTCCTTTGGCCTGACGGTGGGACTGTTTACGCCGCTGCTGACCGGTGCCGAAGTGTTCCTCTACCCGAGCCCGCTGCACTATCGCATCGTACCGGAGCTGACCTATGACCGCAACTGCACGGTGATCTTCGGCACCTCGACCTTCCTCGGCAACTACGCCCGCTTTGCCAATCCGTATGATTTCCATCGCGTGCGCTACGTGGTAGCCGGAGCGGAAAAATTGCAAGAGAGCACCCGCCAGCTGTGGCAGGATAAATTTGGCCTGCGCATTCTGGAGGGCTACGGCGTCACCGAGTGCGCGCCGGTGGTCTCTATTAACGTGCCGATGGCGGCCAAACCGGGAACGGTAGGACGCATTCTGCCGGGAATGGATGCCCGTCTGCTTGCTGTGCCGGGCATTGAAGAGGGCGGACGTCTGCAGCTGAAAGGGCCGAACATCATGAACGGCTATCTGCGGGTCGAAAATCCGGGCGTGCTGGAAGCGCCAACGGCGGAAAACGCCAACGGCGAGGTGGAGACCGGCTGGTACGACACCGGCGATATCGTGCGCTTCGATGACCAGGGCTACGTGCAGATCCAGGGGCGGGCGAAGCGCTTCGCCAAAATCGCCGGTGAAATGGTCTCGCTGGAGATGGTGGAGCAGCTGGCGCTGGGGGTATCCCCTGACAAAATGCACGCCACCGCGGTGAAGGCCGACGCCAGTAAAGGTGAAGCCCTGGTGCTCTTTACTACCGACAGCGAGCTGAAACGCGAGCGACTTCTGCAACAGGCGCGCGAACATGGCATCCCTGAGCTGGCCGTGCCGCGTGATATTCGTTATCTCAAGCAACTTCCGGTGCTGGGCAGTGGTAAGCCGGATTTTGTCACCCTGAAAGGCATGGTTGAACAGGAGGAGCCGCATGATGAGTGAGTCAGTACCCACTAACACATCCATCTGGTCGAAAGGGATGATGGCGGTTATCGCCGCCCAGTTTCTCTCTGCCTTTGGTGATAACGCGCTGCTGTTTGCCACTCTGGCGCTGCTCAAATCCCAGTTTTACCCGGACTGGAGCCAGCCGATCCTGCAGATGGTGTTTGTGGGCGCTTACATCATTTTTGCTCCTTTTGTCGGCCAGGTGGCGGACAGCTTCGCCAAAGGGCGGGTGATGATGTTTGCCAACAGCCTTAAACTGCTGGGAGCGGCGAGTATCTGCTTTGGCGTCAATCCGTTTGTAGGCTATACGCTGGTGGGCGTCGGGGCGGCAGCCTACTCCCCGGCTAAATATGGCATTCTCGGTGAACTCACCACCGGCGATAAGCTGGTGAAAGCCAACGGGCTGATGGAGGCCTCCACCATTGCGGCGATCCTGCTGGGCTCGGTAGCCGGCGGCGTGCTGGCAGACTGGCACGTGCTGGCGGCGCTGGGGGTTTGTGCCGTGGTGTATGGCGGGGCGGTGATCGCCAATCTGTTTATCCCGAAACTGCCGGCGGCGCGTCCGGGGCAGTCCTGGCGCTTTACGCCAATGACCGCCAGCTTCTTTAACGCCTGTCGCGTGCTGTGGCGTAACGGCGAAACCCGTTTCTCGCTGATGGGCACCAGCATGTTCTGGGGCGCAGGGGTGACGCTGCGCTTCCTGCTGGTGCTCTGGGTGCCGACGGCGCTGGGCATTACCGATAACGCCACGCCGACCTATCTCAACGCCATGGTAGCGGTGGGGATCGTGCTGGGCGCGGGGGCCGCGGCGAAGCTGGTGACGCTGCAAACCGTTGCCCGCTGCATGCCTGCCGGGGTCCTGATCGGTCTGGTGGTGTTGATCTTCGCCCTGCAACATGCGCTGTTGCCTTCCTATGCGCTGCTCTTCCTGATGGGGATCTGCGGGGGCTTCTTTGTGGTACCGCTGAACGCGCTGCTCCAGGAGCACGGGAAGCATACCGTCGGCGCGGGAAATGCCATCGCGGTGCAAAATCTCGGCGAAAACGCCGCCATGCTGCTGATGCTCGGCCTTTACTCGCTGGCGGTGAAGGTGGGCGTACCTGTGGTGGGCATTGGCGTCGGGTTTGGCGGGCTGTTTGCGGTGGCGATAGCGGCGCTGTGGGTGTGGCAGCGTCGGCGGTGATGTGGTGGCGGCTACGAAATCCGCCTTTGTCCTTGTAGGCCCGGCAAGCGAAGCGCCGCCGGGCAACCATGCGACACCGGAGCGACTTGTCGAATGGCGGCTTCGCCTTACCCGACCTGTGAAACTAAAAAGGCAACTGTCGTTGCCTTTTTGCGTTTATTACGGTGCCGGATAGGTATATACCTGATGCACCGCCTCAATCTCCGCTAACACCTCTTCGCTCAACTCCAGATGGAAGCTTTCGATATTCGTTTTCAGCTGCTCCATGGTGGTCGCGCCCAGCAGGGTGCTGGCCACAAACGGCTGACGGCGCACAAAGGCCAGCGCCATCTGCGCCGGATCGAGCCCGTGACGTCTGGCGATATCGACATAGGCCGCCACCGCTTTTTGCGTCTGCTCGCCGCTGTACCGGGTAAAGCGGCTGAACAGGGTATTACGCGCTCCCGCCGGTTTTGCGCCGTTAAGATACTTACCGGTCAGCGTACCAAAGCCCAGGCAGGAGTACGCCAGCAGCTCAACGCCTTCATACTGGCTCACCTCCGCCAGACCCACTTCGTAGCTGCGGTTCAGCAGGCTGTATGGGTTCTGAATGGTCACGATACGCGGCAGGTCGTGCTTGTCTGCCAGGTGCAGATAACGCATCACGCCGAACGCCGTTTCGTTAGAGACGCCAATGTAGCGGATTTTGCCTGCGCGCTGGCACTCGGTTAACGCTTCCAGGGTTTCCAGCAGCGTGACAACGGGCGCACTGTCGCTCCAGCTATAGCCCAGTTTGCCAAAGCAGTTTGTTGCGCGCTGCGGCCAGTGAACCTGATAGAGATCGAGATAATCGGTCTGCAGACGCGTCAGGCTGGCGTCCAGCGCGGCGCGGATGTTTTTACGATCGAGGACCTGATTCGGGCGAATGCCGCTATCGTTATTGCGGGAGGGACCGCTGACCTTGGAGGCGACAATCAGCTTTTCGCGATTACCGCGCTTTGCCAGCCAGTTGCCGACATAGGTTTCAGTTAAGCCCTGTGTTTCAGGACGCGGCGGCACCGGGTACATTTCCGCGACATCAATCAGGTTAATGCCCTGGCTGACGGCGTAATCGAGTTGTGCATGGGCATCGGCTTCGCTATTTTGTTCACCAAATGTCATCGTGCCCAACCCCAGTTGGCTTATCTCAAGAGCGCTATGGGGGATACGGTGATAATGCATAGCCGGCTTCCTTATTTGACATGTTATCGGCGTCAGGAAATTCCCGACAAAGGACTATAAACATGACAGAGGGGAAGAGAAAAATCAAAAGGCCAGCAAGCCGCTGACCTTTACTATTATCTTTCTATAATCTGTGAAACTTCGTCGCGGTTAATCTGCATATTGTTACCCTGCTGATCGCGGTAGCTGACCAGCCCGGTATCATCGTCGACTTCGGGTTTGCCGTCGGTCAGAATCATACGACCATCTTTGGTCGCCATGACGTAGTCGCTGCTACAACCAGAAACGGCAAACGCTAAACCAACTGCCGAGATTATCACTGCCCATTTCTTCATTCTTGTTACCTCCGCCTGGCTCGTGTTAGTTATCAGTGTAGTAATAACTCTGCCGTTGTTTTTCTGAAAGTGGTCAATTCTGAAAAAACAGGGAAATATGTGATAAAAAGCAACATTCTGGCTAAAAAGTCAGGTATTCAACAGAAAGTGACGTGCCAGCAACGCGCCCGTGAAGTTTTTTTTCAGATAAAAGCCCCGGGGCAGGGTGAGGATCGGTTCGCCGCGTGCGCCAATGGCTTCGGTGAGCGCTTTACTGTTTGCGGCTTTTGGCCGTAGCTGGAGCACCTCGCCGTGGCGGGCAGTGATGCGCTCAACCTGACCCAGGACGATCATGTCCATCAACTCCTCCCAGTCCAGACGCAGCTGACGATCTTCTTCTTCGTTCGGGCTCCAGATCAGCGGGGCTCCCACGCGACGGGCGGCCAGCGGGATCGCGCGATCCCCCTCAACCGGGATCCACAGCACGCGTTTCAGCTTATGCCGCACGTGACTGCTCTCCCATGTGATCCCCGTATTGCCGGTTAGCGGCGCCACGCAGACAAACGTCGTCTCCAGGGGGCGGCCTGCGCTGTCGATGGGGATGGTCTTGAGCTCTACCCCCAGGGCGGCAAAATCCTGTTCAGGCTTACTGCCCGCGCTGGCACCCAGCCACAGCTCCAGCAGAACGCCTGTCCAGCCTTTATCGCGCTTAAGATCGGGCGGAATGGGCAGGCCTGCCAGGGCAGCGAGTTCACCCAGCGAATAGCCCGCCAGACGCTGCGCTTGTTGCAGTAACACCGCTTCTGTAGCAGGAGGCGAAGAGAGGGGAGCGAGGGGAAGCATGATAATTGCCTTTTGGTTAAAAAATGAACAGCAGTTTTCCACCGCACTGAGAGAGTTTATCTTTTTCTTTTTGCATGTGCCAGGTTAATGATTTATATGTATTTTTATGGCCACTTTCTACTGCGCTGCCGGTCGGTTATCCAGGTTGTCCAAATCTGGTCACTGACAATAAACAGGATCTTACACCCAGTTATCCACAGAAAAATGGGATAACTGGGAATAACCCCCACTACTGTTTCCATTTACAGCCTTGACGCGCGACGAAAATCGAAAATTCAGACAAAATGTGCCTAACTTATTGGCACAATCTGTGGATAAAACCGACGTTGCTCGATCTTTCATCAGCACAACGATCTTTCAGGTGACCTGCATCACACAATGCTGTGCATTTCACAGATAATCTCGTTTAAGCTAATGAAAAATAGAGAGTTGTAAAAAATGTCAATCTCTGCAATATTCAGAGTGATCTGGGTTGTCCATCGGTAATTCCATACTTCTTCACAACTCTATCCACAGAAAAAGTGTATAAAATTGCCCTTCCGGGCGGTCATCTGTTTATAACTCCGATGATAATTGTGAGTTATTCAAATGTTATTCGGCTCCAGGCCCGAAAGAGAGTGGTTTACCGCCTCACTGGAGTGTGAAACAATCATTTATATATAAGGTTTAGTTTGGGGTAGTCCGGTGATTGATGACGATGGCTACCGCCCGAATGTAGGTATCGTAATTTGTAATCGCCAGGGGCAGGTCATGTGGGCCCGGCGATATGGTCAGCACTCCTGGCAATTTCCCCAAGGGGGGATTAACCCTGGAGAGTCCGCAGAGCAAGCGATGTATCGGGAGCTGTTCGAAGAAGTTGGCTTAAGCCGCAAGGATGTTCGCATTCTGGCTTCGACCCGCAACTGGTTGCGTTACAAGTTACCGAAGCGTTTGGTGCGTTGGGACACAAAGCCGGTATGTATCGGCCAGAAACAGAAATGGTTTCTTCTGCAATTGGTGAGCAGCGATGCGGATATCAATATGCAAACCAGCAGCACGCCTGAGTTTGATGGCTGGCGCTGGGTCAGCTACTGGTATCCCGTTCGGCAGGTCGTGTCGTTTAAGCGCGATGTTTACCGCAGGGTGATGAAAGAGTTCGCAAGTGCCGTAATGATGCTTCAGGAGGTTCCTCCTAAGCCCCAGAGCGCACCTGCCTGGCGACGTAAAAGAGGTTAAGCTACGCACATTATGCTCACCCGCCTGCGCGAAATAGTCGAGAAGGTGGCCAGTGCCCCACGGCTCAACGAGGCGCTGGATATTCTGGTCACTGATATCTGCCTTGCGATGGAAACCGAGGTCTGTTCGGTCTATCTGGCCGACCACGACCGCAGGTGTTACTACCTTATGGCCACGCGCGGATTGAAAAAACCGCGTGGTCGCACCGTTGCGCTGGCGTTTGATGAAGGCGTTGTGGGTCTGGTCGGGCGTCTGGCCGAACCCATCAACCTTGCCGATGCGCAAAAACACCCCAGCTTCAAATATATCCCCTCCGTAAAAGAGGAGCGTTTTCGCGCCTTCCTGGGCGTACCGATCATCCAGCGTCGCCAGCTGCTGGGCGTGCTGGTTGTGCAGCAGCGCGAACTGCGTCAGTACGACGAAAGCGAGGAGTCATTCCTCGTTACGCTGGCCACGCAAATGGCGGCTATTCTCTCCCAGTCCCAGCTCGCGGCACTGTTTGGTCAGTACCGGCAGACGCGCATTCGCGCCTTGCCGGCCTCACCCGGCGTCGCGATCGCCGAAGGCTGGATGGACGCCACGCTGCCGCTCATGGAGCAGGTTTACGAAGCCTCCACGCTGGACACCGCCCTTGAGCGCGAACGTCTGACCGGCGCGCTGGAGGAGGCTGCCAACGAGTTTCGCCGCTACAGCAAGCGCTATGCCGCAGGTGCGCAAAAAGAGACGGCGGCGATCTTCGATCTTTATTCACACCTGTTGTCTGATGCCCGGCTGCGCCGGGAGCTGTTTGATGAGGTCGACAGGGGCTCGGTGGCGGAGTGGGCCGTCAAAAAGGTCGTCGAAAAATTCGCCGAACAGTTTGCCGCCCTGACCGATGGCTATCTCAAAGAGCGTGCCGGGGATCTGCGTACCTTAGGTCAGCGCCTGCTGTTCCATCTCGATGACACCATTCAGGCTGCCAATACCTGGCCGCCGCGCTTTGTGCTGGTTGCGGATGAGCTTTCCGCCACCACGCTCGCGGAGTTGCCGCAGGACAGACTGGCCGGGATCGTGGTTCGCGACGGCGCCGCCAACTCCCATGCCGCCATTATGGTGCGGGCGCTCGGGATCCCGACCGTAATGGGGGCCGATATTCAGCCCTCTGCACTGCACCGCCGAACGCTGGTGGTGGACGGTTATCGCGGCGAGCTGCTGGTTGATCCTGAACCGGTGCTGTTGCAGGAATATCAGCGGCTTATCAGCGAAGAGAACGAGCTGAGCCGTCTGGCGGAAGATGACGTCAACCAGCCCGCGGCGCTGAAAAGCGGTGAGCGCATCAAGGTTATGCTCAATGCCGGGTTAAGCCCGGAACATGAAGAGAAGCTCGGCAGCCGTATTGATGGTATCGGTCTCTACCGCACCGAAATCCCGTTCATGCTGCAAAGCGGCTTCCCCTCTGAGGAGGAGCAGGTAGCGCAGTATCAGGGCATGCTGCAGATGTTCAACGACAAGCCGGTGACGCTACGTACGCTGGACGTTGGCGCAGATAAGCAACTGCCCTATATGCCCATCAGCGAAGAGAATCCCTGCCTGGGCTGGCGCGGGATCCGCATTACTCTCGATCAGCCGGAGATCTTTTTGATCCAGGTGCGCGCCATGCTGCGTGCCAATGCGGCGACCGGCAACCTCAGTATTTTGCTGCCGATGGTCACCAGCATTGACGAAATCGACGAAGCCCGACGCCTTATTGAGCGCGCCGGACGCGAAGTCGAAGAGATGATCGGCTACGAAATACCGAAGCCGCGAATTGGCGTGATGCTGGAAGTTCCGTCGATGGTCTTTATGCTCCCGCAGCTGGCCACGCGCGTCGACTTTGTTTCGGTGGGCACCAACGACCTGACCCAGTACATGCTGGCGGTGGATCGCAATAACACCCGGGTGGCGAGCATCTACGACAGCCTGCATCCGGCGATGCTGCGCGCGCTGGCAATGATTGCCCGCGAGGCGGAAGCCAACGGTATTGATCTGCGTTTATGCGGCGAGATGGCGGGCGACTCAATGTGTGTAGCGATCCTGATTGGTCTCGGCTTCCGCCACTTGTCCATGAACGGACGTTCCGTTGCCCGCGTGAAGTATCTGCTGCGCCATATCGACTTTGAAGAGGCTCAGCAGCTGGCGAAACGCAGTCTTGAAGCCCAGCTGGCAACGGAGGTGCGTCATCAGGTGGCGGCCTTTATGGAGCGTCGCGGCATGGGCGGGCTGATCCGCGGCGGACGTTAGGCACCAGGTATCCCTCAGCGTCTGCGCCGGGGGATACAAACCCCTATACACATCTTTTACATCTCTGGCGCAACCTCCACGCTCGCTTGTGCTATGATTCGCAACTTTGGAGCGCAGGGTACTCCTCTGCGCGCTTCTCTACCGCTGTCCACTTTCAGCGGAATAACAACATCTTGTGGTGACAGATGAACAGTGGCTATCTGCATTTTCCGGAGTTTGATCCGGTCATTTTCTCAGTAGGACCCGTCGCGCTGCACTGGTACGGATTGATGTATCTGGTCGGTTTCGTCTTTGCCATGTGGCTGGCTGGCCGTCGCGCCAAACGCCCGGGCAGCGGCTGGACCAAAGACGAAGTGGAAAACCTGCTGTATGCCGGTTTCCTCGGCGTTTTCCTCGGTGGACGTATCGGCTATGTGCTCTTTTACAACTTCCCGGTCTTCCTGAACGATCCGCTCTACCTGTTCCGCGTCTGGGATGGCGGCATGTCCTTCCACGGTGGCCTGATTGGCGTCATTCTGGTGATGGTCATTTTCGCGAAGCGCACCAAACGCAGCTTCTTCCAGGTCTCTGACTTTATTGCCCCGCTGATCCCGTTCGGTCTGGGCGCAGGCCGTCTCGGTAACTTTATCAACGGCGAGTTGTGGGGCCGTGTCGACCCGAGCGTGCCGTTTACCATGCTGTTCCCGCAGTCCCGTGCCGAAGATATGGCCCTGCTGCCGTCGCATCCGGAATGGCAATCGATTTTCGATACCTACGGCGTCCTGCCGCGCCATATGTCGCAGCTGTATGAAATGGCGCTGGAAGGGGTGGTGCTGTTTATCATTCTGAACCTCTTCATCCGTAAACCGCGCCCGACGGGCTCTGTATCTGGCCTGTTCCTGATCGGTTATGGCGCGTTCCGCATTATCGTGGAATTCTTCCGCCAGCCGGATGCGCAGTTTACCGGGACGTGGGTCCAGTACATCAGCATGGGGCAGATCCTCTCCATTCCGATGATCGTCGCGGGTATCGCGATGATGGTCTGGGCGTACCGTCGTCCACAGCAACAGGTCTCCTGAGGAATCATGAAACAGTATCTTGAACTGATGCAAAAAGTGCTCGATGAGGGCACGCCAAAAAACGATCGTACCGGCACCGGTACCCTCTCCATTTTTGGGCACCAGATGCGCTTCAACCTGCAGGAAGGCTTTCCGCTGGTGACAACCAAGCGCTGCCACTTACGCTCAATTATTCACGAGCTGCTCTGGTTCCTGCAGGGCGACACCAACATCGCTTACCTGCGCGAGAACAATGTCTCTATCTGGGACGAATGGGCAGACGAGAACGGCGATCTGGGCCCGGTATATGGCAAGCAGTGGCGCGCCTGGCCGACGCCGGATGGCCGCCACATTGACCAGATCACCACCGTGATGAACCAGCTGAAAAACGATCCCGATTCACGCCGTATCATTGTGTCGGCCTGGAACGTGGGCGAACTGGATAAAATGGCCCTGGCTCCGTGCCATGCCTTCTTCCAGTTCTATGTCGCGGATGGCAAGCTCTCCTGCCAGCTCTATCAGCGCTCCTGCGATGTCTTCCTCGGCCTGCCGTTCAACATCGCCAGCTATGCGCTGCTGGTGCATATGATGGCCCAGCAGTGCGATCTGGAAGTGGGTGATTTTGTCTGGACCGGGGGGGATACCCACCTCTACAGCAACCATATGGAGCAGACCCATCTGCAGCTGACCCGCGAGCCGCGCGCGCTGCCGAAGCTGATTATCAAACGTAAGCCGGACTCCATTTTCGACTATCGCTTTGAAGATTTCGAAATTGAAGGCTACGACCCGCACCCGGGGATCAAAGCGCCTGTAGCGGTCTGATGCTGCAATCCTGACACAACCGGCGCACTCTGCGCCGGTTTTTTTATGCCTGTCGTCGCCTTTTGCGAGCCTGCGTCCGCGAGGATTGCAACGAGCTGCAATCCCTCATAAAGCGCGGAAAGTGCCTCGTAATTCGCTTAACGCCGCCTCGACCTGTTTCTTTCCCCCCGGCACACTGCCGCCATGAAAAAGGAAAAGGGGTTCACCCTCATGGAAATGCTGATCGCCCTCTCGCTCATCATGACGCTGAGCGCTGCGGGGCTGTACGGCTGGCGATCCTGGCAGCAGCAACAGCAGCTATGGCAGACGGCGCGCCAGGTGCGCGATTTTCTGGTGGTGCTACGCAATGATGCCTGGCGAAATAACCGCGACCATATCATCACACTCAAACAGGACGGCAAGCGGTGGTGCCTGTTAAAGACGGGGATTCCTGCGTGTGAGGCGGAGAGCGCCTTTGTGCTAATCCCGCAGTGGGCGGATATCAGCCTTACCGAGTTAACGCCGGGGTTGGGATTTTACGGTTTGCGGGATACCGCCTGGGCCGGAAGGGTGCGTCTGCAAAGCCAGGCCGGCGAGTGGCTTATTCTCATCTCCTCGTGGGGACGTATCCGGATGTGTAACGGCAAGGGGGCGTTCGCATGCCGGTAAAGCAGCGGGGATTTTCCCTCACGGAAGTGCTGATCGCGATGGCGATAAGCAGCGTGCTGCTGTTAAGCGCAGCGCGGTTTTTGCCCGCGCTCCAGCAGTCAGTCACGCGGCTCACGAAACAGCAGGAGCTTGAAGAAGAGCTTTGGCTACGTATAACCACTATCGGTAAACATCTGCAGCGGGCGGGGTATTGCGCGGGCGAGTGCACTGGCGAGGCGTTAAAAGTGGGGCAGGGTGGTGAATGTGTCATTGTGCAGTGGGACGAAAACAGCAATGGCCGCTGGGAAACCTCCCCGCCTGCTGCGGCGGAACAGACCGGGTTTCGCCTGAACGGCGGTGCGCTGGAAACAGTGCGCGGCGCGACAGAGTGTGGCGGCAAGGGGTGGGAGAGAATAACCGATCCCGACCGGATCACGGTCCTGCGTTTTCAGGTGCAGCGCATTGCCCGCTCAGACTTTGCGCCGGAACTGAGTCTGATGCTGTCGGCCGCCGTCAACGGAGAGCATGACGGCGGCGTTGAGATGCGCCACATCGTTACCGGGTTTAATTTATGAGCCGCGAGCGGGGAATGTCATCGCTGGCGCTGGTGCTCCTGCTGTTAATTCTGGGTAGCCTGATGCTGGCGGGACTTAACCAGCAGCTTGACGCGCTGCTGCGTATCGTCAGTGCAGAACGCCAGGCGATACAGCATCAGGCTGCCGCCCAGTCAGCGCTGGAGTGGGGAAGAACGCTCGACTGGCGAACGCAGGTGGACTATGCGTGCCAGCAGCATCCTCTGCACCCCTGGCGAGTCTGTTTGCGTCTGACCGGGGAGCGCGCACTGCTTATCGCCAGCAGCGACAGCATCACGTTGTGGCGTCTGGGCGAGGTAAAGGCAGACGGCGTACATTTTTTGCCCCACGGCTGGAGCGATTTTTGTCCCCTGAAAGAGAGAGCGTTATGTCAGCCACCGTAGCCAGACAGAAAGGGTTCAGCATCGTGGAGGTTCTGCTGGCAATGGTGCTGATGGTCATGGTCGTCACCGCGCTGGCAGGTTACCATCGTGTTTTAGCCAGTCGGTTTGTCGCGCTTGAGCAGTATCGCCAGCTCTGGCGTCATGCTCAGATGCTGTCCCAGCTGAGCGCCGGGGATGCGCCTGGCGGCTGGCAGGTAAACAGGATGCAGACAACACAGGCTGGATGTGTCAGCATCTCGGTCAAACTTATTTCTCCTCTGGGTCGGCAGGGTCAAATGACACGCCTGCACTGCCCGGTTAGCCAGTAGTTGGAGCAGCAATGTTAAGGGTCTACCACTCAAACCGTCTTGATGTGCTGGAAGCACTGATGGAATTTATTGTCGAGCAGCAGCGGCTCGACGATCCCTTTGAACCAGAGATGATCATGGTTCAGAGCACCGGTATGGCGCAGTGGTTACAGATGTCCCTTTCACAGAAGTTTGGTATCGCCGCCAATATTGATTTCCCGCTGCCGGCCAGCTTTATCTGGGATATGTTTGTCCGCGTACTGCCGGAGATCCCAAAACAGAGCGCATTCAGCAAACAGAGCATGAGCTGGAAGCTGATGTCGCTGCTGCCTGAGATGCTGACCCATGACGAGTTTGTCATGCTGCGCCACTATCTGAATGACGATACCGATAAACGGAAGCTGTTCCAGCTGGCGTCGCGTACGGCGGATCTCTACGACCAGTATCTGGTCTATCGGCCGGAGTGGTTAACGCGCTGGGAGGCGGGCGATCTTGTCGACGGTCTTGACCAGGCGCAAATCTGGCAGGCCCCGCTGTGGAAAGCGTTGGTCGCCCATACTGAAGCGCTGGGTCAGCCGCAGTGGCACCGCGCAAATTTATATGAGCGTTTTATCGCGACCCTGGAGTCCGCCTCTGAGACGCCTGCCGGTTTGCCGTCCCGGGTCTTTATCTGCGGGATATCCGCACTGCCGCCGGTCTACCTGAAAGCGCTGAATGCGCTGGGCAGGCATATCGACATTCATATTCTCTTCACCAACCCCTGCCGCCATTACTGGGGAGATATTCAGGATGCCCGCTGGCTGGCCCGCATGGTGACGCGCCAGCGTCGTCGCCTGTTTGACGACGGCACGGTACCGCTGTTTAAAGACAGCGAGACGGCCTCTGAACTCTTTGACGAACAGGGGATCCAGCACTTGCCGAACCCGCTGCTCGCCTCCTGGGGCAAGCTGGGGCGCGACTATATCTATATGCTCTCAGAGCTGACCGCCTCCGGTGAAGGAGATGTCGACGCCTTTGCGGATATCACCCCGGACAGCCTGCTGCATAACATACAGCGGGACATTCTGGAGCTGGATAACCGCGCGGTGACAGGCATCACCGCTACGGAGTTTGCCCGCAGTGACAGCAAACGCCGGCTCGATCCTGACGATCGCAGCGTGACCGTTCACCTGTGCCATAGCCCGCAGCGCGAAGTAGAGGTGCTACACGACAAACTGCTGGCGATGCTGGAGGAGGATCCACAGCTGACGCCGCGCGATATCGTGGTGATGGTGGCGGATATCGACAGCTACAGCCCCTATATCCAGGCCGTTTTTGGGAGTGCGACGGGCGACCGCTACCTGCCGTTTGCCATATCAGACCGTCGTGCGCGTCAATCGCACCCGGCCCTGCAGGCGTTTGTCAGCCTGCTTTCCCTGCCGGATAGCCGCTTCGTCCCGGAAGATGTGCTGGCCCTGCTGGACGTGCCGGTCCTGCCGGCTCGTTTTGATATTGACGAGGAGGCGCTGCGCTACCTGCGCCAGTGGGTTAACGAGTCGGGCGTGCGCTGGGGCATGGACGATGACAACGTGCAGGAGTTTGAGCTGCCCGTCACCGGCCAGCACACCTGGCAGTTTGGCCTGACGCGTATGCTGCTCGGGTACGCCATGGAGAGTAGCCAGGGGGAATGGAATGCCGTGCTGCCTTATGATGAGTCCAGCGGCTTAATTGCCGAGTTGGTCGGGCATCTGGCGTCACTGCTGATGCAGCTTAACCGCTGGCGTCGGGAGCTGATGAAAGCCCGCCCGCTCGACGAGTGGATGCCGGTATGTCGCGAGATGCTCAATGATTTCTTCCTGCCGGATCAGGAAACCGAAGCGGCGATGGCGTTAATCGAGCAGCAGTGGCAGGCGATCATCGATGAAGGGATCTCCTCGCACTATGGTGAAGCGATCCCCCTGTCATTGTTGCGGGATGAGTTAACCCTGCGTCTCGACCAGGAGCGTATCAGCCAGCGTTTTCTCGCCGGGCCGGTAAACATCTGCACCCTGATGCCGATGCGATCCATCCCTTTTAAGGTCGTCTGCCTGCTGGGCATGAACGACGGCATTTACCCGCGCGCGCTGGCGCCGCTGGGCTTTGATTTAATGAGTCAGAATGCGCAGCGCGGCGACCGCAGTCGTCGCGATGATGACCGCTATCTGTTCCTTGAGGCGCTGATCTCCGCGCAACAGCAGCTCTATATCAGCTATATCGGCCGCTCTATCCAGGACAACAGCGAACGGTTCCCCTCCGTGCTGGTGCAGGAACTCGTGGACTACATCGGGCAAAGCCACTACCTGCCGGGCGATGAGGCGCTCAACTGTGATGAGAGCGAAAAGCGCGTAAAAGCGCATATCACCTGTTGTCACAGCCGTATGCCGTTTGATGCGGAGAACTACAAGGCTAACGAGCAGCAGAGCTATGCCCGGGAATGGCTGCCCGCCGCGAAACGGGAGGGCGTAGCCCATGGCGACTTTATCCAGACGCTGAAGCCGTTGGCGCTTGATACCGTTTCCTTTGAACAGCTTCAGCGTTTCTGGGCGCACCCGGTGCGGGCGTTTTTCCAGATGCGGTTGCAGGTTAACTTCCGCTCCGAAGAGAGCGAGATCCCGGATGCCGAGCCGTTTACGCTGGATGGCTTAAGCCGCTACCAGCTCAATCAGCAATTGCTGAATGCGCTGGTGGAGCAGGAAGATGCCCAGAAGCTGTTCCGTCACTATCGCGCGGCAGGTCAACTGCCCTATGGCGCCTTCGGTGAGATCGTCTGGGAGGCTCAGTGTCAGGAGATGCAGGCCCTGGCTGGCCGGGTGATTGAGTGTCGTCAGCCGGGTACGAACATGGAGATCGATCTCAACTGCAACGGTGTGAACCTGACGGGGTGGCTACAGCACGTGCAGCCCGACGGGCTGCTGCGCTGGCGACCATCGATGCTTAGCGTTTCGCAAGGTCTGCAACTTTGGCTGGAACACCTTGTCTACTGTGCGAGCGGTGGCGAAGGTGAGAGCCGGTTATTTGTCCGCAAAGAGGGTGAATGGCGCTTCCCGGCGCTCTCTGCTGAACAGGCCATGAACTATCTGTCGCAGCTGGTTGAGGGTTACCAGCAGGGGATGAACACGCCGCTGCTGCTGCTGCCAGAAAGTGGGGGGGCATGGATTAAAACCTGTTATGACGCCTCAAATGATGCCATGTTAACGGATGAGGCGACCCTGCAAAAAGCGCGCAGCAAATTTTTGCAGGCCTACGAAGGCAACATGATCGTCCGCGGGGAAGGTGACGACGTCTGGTATCAACGCCTGTGGCGAACCCTTGAACCGGAGTACTTCGAGGCCATCACCAACGAGGCCCGACGCTACCTGTTACCGCTCTATAAATTTAATCAGTCCTGACGGCTGTATAAAAATTGCACGGATTTGGGCATTCATTTATGATGCGCAACTTGTCATGGACTGATGTACCAAAACAAAGAGATGCTGGCGTGTCCGGCACGAAGCTTGTTAATGATGATGTCCGTGATGAAGAGGTAGTGAATGCCAGGCAGCACCTTATTGAAAACGTTAGTTTTGTTCGTCGCTCTTTGGGCCCCCCTCAGTCAGGCAAATACCGGTTGGCAACCCGTTCAGGAAACGATCCGCAAAAGTGATAAAGATACCCGTGAATATCAGGCGATCCGCCTTGATAACGGGATGGTCGTGCTGCTGGTTTCCGATCCGCAGGCCGTAAAGTCACTGTCGGCGCTGGTGGTGCCGGTGGGCTCGCTGGAAGATCCTGAATCGCATCCCGGTCTGGCCCACTATCTTGAACATATGACCCTGATGGGCTCAAAGAACTATCCGCAGCCTGACAGTCTGGCCGAATTTTTAAAGATGCACGGTGGCAGCCATAACGCCAGCACCGCGCCGTACCGCACGGCTTTTTATCTTGAAGTGGAAAACGATGCGCTGGAAGGTGCCGTCGATCGTCTGGCGGATGCCATTGCTGCCCCGCTGCTGGATAAAAAATATGCCGATCGTGAGCGCAATGCCGTTAATGCGGAGCTGACGCTGGCGCGTACCCGGGACGGGATGCGGATGGCGCAGGTCAGCGCCGAAACCATCAACCCCGCGCACCCTGGATCGCGTTTCTCCGGCGGAAATCTTGAGACGCTGAGCGACAAGCCGGGCAGCCCGGTGCTTGATGCGCTGCACGCGTTTCGCGACAAATACTACTCCGCTAACCTGATGAAGGCCGTGGTCTACAGCAATAAGCCGCTGCCGGAACTGGCGCAGCTGGCTGCCCAGACCTATGGCCGGGTGCCGAATAAAAATATTACCCGCCCGGAAATCACCGTGCCGGTGGTCACCGACGCGCAGAAAGGCCTGATCATTCACTACGTTCCCGCGATGCCCCGCAAGGTGCTGCGCGTGGAGTTCCGTATTGATAACAATACGCCGCAGTTTCGCAGTAAAACCGACGAGCTGGTTAACTACCTGATTGGCAACCGTAGCCCGGACACCCTCTCCGACTGGCTGCAAAAGCAGGGGCTGGTGGAAGGTATTCGCGCCGACTCCGATCCCGTCGTTAACGGCAACAGCGGTGTGCTGGCGATCTCCGCCACCTTAACCGATAAAGGTCTGGCCCATCGCGATGATGTCGTCGCCGCGATTTTCAGCTACCTTTCCCTGCTGCGTGAAAAAGGGGTGGATAAACGCTACTTTGACGAGCTGGCGCACGTGCTGGATCTCGACTTCCGTTATCCTTCCATTACCCGCGATATGGACTATGTCGAGTGGCTGGCTGACACCATGATCCGCGTGCCGGTTGAGCACACACTGGATGCGGTCAATATCGCCGATCAATATGATGCCGACGCCGTCAAAGCCCGACTGGCGATGATGACGCCGCAGAACGCCCGTATCTGGTATATCAGCCCGAACGAGCCGCATAACAAGACCGCTTACTTTGTGAACGCCGACTACCAGGTGGACAAAATCAGCGAGCAAACTTTTGCCGACTGGCAGAAGCGAGCCGCCGGGATCGCCCTTAAGCTGCCGGAGGTGAACCCTTACATCCCGGACGACTTTACCCTTATCAAACCGACTAAAGATTATCCACAGCCGCAGCTGATTGTGGATGAGCCTGACCTGCGCGTG
Source organism: Leclercia sp. M50 (assembly GCF_037150775.1). NCBI lineage: Bacteria > Pseudomonadati > Pseudomonadota > Gammaproteobacteria > Enterobacterales > Enterobacteriaceae > Leclercia > Leclercia sp. M50. The sequence continues at coordinate 28,472 of NZ_JBBCPK010000027.1, read as the reverse complement.
GTCTATACCCCGAGCCGCTATTTCGCCAGCGAGCCAAAAGCCAACGTCAGCATGGTGCTGCGTAACCCTGCGGCGATGAATACCGCTAAAAACCAGGTGATGTTTGCGCTGAATGACTATCTGGCCGGTATCGCGCTGGATCAGCTCAGCAACCAGGCCGCGGTAGGCGGGATCGGTTTCTCCACCAACGCCAATAATGGCCTGATGCTCAACGCCAACGGTTACACCCAGCGTCTGCCGCAGCTCTTTAAGGCGCTGCTGGAAGGCTATTTCAGCTACACCGCCACCGAGGAGCAGCTGGAGCAGGCTAAGTCCTGGTATGCGCAGATGATGGATTCCGCAGAAAAAGGCAAAGCCTTCGATCAGGCTATTATGCCGGTGCAGATGCTCTCGCAGGTTCCCTACTTCCAGCGCGAGGAGCGCCGGGAACTGCTGCCGTCCATCACGCTGGACGACGTAATGGCCTACCGTGCCGCGCTGAAGACCAATGCCCGTCCGGAGTTTCTGGTGGTGGGCAACATGAGTGAAGATCAGGCGAAAACCCTGGCGCAGGATGTGCGTACTCAACTGGGTGCGAAGGGGTCCGAATGGTGTCGTAACCAGGACGTGCTGGTCGAAAAACAGCAGAACGTGATTTTCGAAAAAGCGGGCAGCAGCACGGATTCCGCTCTGGCAGCGGTCTTTGTCCCGACCGGCTATGACGAATACGCCAGTTCAGCATACAGCGCCGTACTCGGACAGATCGTGCAACCCTGGTTCTACACCCAGTTACGTACCGAAGAGCAACTGGGCTATGCCGTCTTTGCCTTTTCGATGAACGTTGGTCGCCAGTGGGGGATGGGCTTCCTGCTGCAAAGCAGTGATAAACAGCCAGATTATCTCTGGCAGCGTTTCCAGGCCTTCTTCCCGCAGGCAGAAGCGAAGCTGCGTGCGATGAAGCCGGAAGAGTTTGCCCAGATTCAGCAGGCGGTCATTGCCCAGATTATGCAACCGCCGCAGACGCTGGCTGAAGAAGCATCAAAAATCAGCAAAGATTTTGATCGGGGTAATATGCGCTTCGATTCGCATGATAAAGTAGTGGCCGAGATAAAACAGCTCACGCCACAGAAAGTGGCCGACTTCTTCCACCAGGCCGTGGTCGCCCCGCAGGGGATGGCTATCCTGTCACAGGTTTCCGGTAGCCAGAGTAAGAAAGCCGATGTCACCCCGCCTGCGGGCTGGACGGTATGGAAGAGCGTGAGCGCATTGCAGCAATCTTTGCCCAGGAGTAAGAACGAATGACCGATACCGCTGAGTCCCTTAACCCCTTACGTTTACCGTTACAGGGGGAGCGACTGATAGAGGCCTCAGCGGGAACCGGAAAAACCTTCACCATCGCTGCACTCTATCTGCGACTGCTGCTCGGTCTGGGCGGCAGCGCGGCGTTTAGCCGCCCGCTCAACGTGGAAGAGCTGCTGGTGGTGACCTTCACCGAAGCCGCGACGGAAGAGCTGCGCGGACGTATCCGCGCCAACATTCATGAGCTGCGCATCGCCTGCCTGCGACAGAGTACAGATAACCCGCTGTATGCCAGCCTGCTGGATGAGATTGACGATAAACAGCAGGCGGCACAGTGGCTGCTGCTGGCGGAACGGCAGATGGATGAGGCTGCCGTGTTTACTATCCACGGCTTCTGCCAGCGCATGCTCAGCCTGAATGCGTTTGAATCAGGCATGCTTTTTGAGCAGCAACTTATCGAAGATGAATCCCAGCTGCGCTACCAGGCGTGCGCCGACTTCTGGCGTCGCCATTGCTACCCCCTGCCACGTGATATCGCCGAAGCGGTACACAATCTCTGGAAAGGCCCGGACGAGCTACTGCGGACCATCGATCGCTATCTGCAGGGGGAAGCCCCGGTCATCAAATCTGCCCCGCCTGCGGACGAAACGCTGGCTTCACGCCATGAGAAGATTGTCGGCCTGATCGCCGCCATGAAACAGCAGTGGTCTGACAGCGTGGCGGAAATCGAGGTGGTGATTGAACGCTCCGGCATCGATCGGCGTAAATTCAACCGCGGCAACCAGGCAAAATATATCGAGCGCGTTACGGCCTGGGCTCAGGAAGAGAAGCACAGCTATCAGCTGCCTGACGCGCTGGAAAAATTCTCCCAGTCGTTCCTTGCCGAGCGCACGAAAGCGGGCGGCGAGGTACCGGAACACCCGCTCTTTTCCGCCATCGATAACCTGCTGGCAGAGCCGTTAACCCTTAACGATCTGATGATCACCCGTGCGCTGTCGGAGATCCGCGAAGCGGTGGCGCGGGAAAAGCGCCGTCGCGGTGAGCTGGGCTTCGACGATATGCTCAGCCGTCTCGATGACGCCCTGAACAGCGACAATGGCGAGGCGCTGGCCGCCGCCATCCGGACCCGTTTTCCGGTGGCGATGATCGATGAATTTCAGGATACCGATCCCCAGCAGTACCGGATTTTCCGCCGCATCTGGCGCCAGCAGCCGGATACCGCCCTGCTGCTGATTGGCGACCCGAAACAGGCGATCTACGCCTTCCGTGGGGCGGATATTTTCACCTACATGAAAGCGCGTGGCGAAGTGGCCGCGCACTATACGCTGGATACCAACTGGCGCTCGGCCCCCGGCATGGTGGAGAGCGTGAATACGCTCTTTTCACAGATGAACGACGCTTTCATGTTCCGTGAGATCCCCTTCTTACCGGTCAAATCTGCCCCGAGAAACGCCACGCTGCGCTTCGAGTATAAAGGCGATTTCCAGCCCGCGATGCGCATCTGGCTGATGGAGGGCGAGGGGTGTGGCGTCGGAGATTACCAGACCTTTATGGCCCAGCACTGCGCGGCGCAAATCCGCGACTGGCTGAGCGCTGGCGTGCGCGGCGAAGCCATTCTGCACCGGGGCGACGATGCCCAACCGGTGAAGGCGTCAGACATTACGGTGCTGGTGCGCAGCCGTCAGGAGGCGGCGTTGATCCGTGATGCGCTGACCCTGCTGGGCATTCCTTCGGTCTATCTCTCCAACCGCGACAGCGTATTTGAAACGCTGGAAGCCCAGGAGATGCTCTGGCTGTTGCAGGCGGTGCTGGCGCCGGAGCGTGAAAGCACCCTGCGCAGCGCCCTGGCAAGCGCCATGCTCGGCCTTAACGCCCAGGATATCGATACGCTGAATAACAGTGAGACACTCTGGGATGAGGCGGTGGAAGAGTTTACCCGCTACCGTGAGCGCTGGCAGAAGCGGGGCGTAATGGCGATGCTGCGCGACCTCATGACCCAGCGCAACATCGCCGAAAATATGCTGGCGACCGCCGGAGGGGAACGCCGCCTCACCGATATTCTGCATATCAGCGAACTGTTGCAGGAGGCGGGGGCCCAGCTTGAGAGTGAATATGCCCTCGTGCGCTGGCTGGCGCAGCACATTGCCGAGCCGAACAGCAACGCCTCAAGCCAGCAAATGCGTCTCGAAAGTGACAAGCATCTGGTTAAAATCGTCACCATTCACAAATCGAAAGGGCTGGAGTATCCGCTGGTCTGGCTGCCCTTTATTGCCAACTACCGGGTTCAGGATCAGGCCTTTTATCACGATCGTAAGACCTTCGAAGCGGTGCTCGACCTCAGCAAGGCCGATGACAGCGTGGAGCTGGCCGAAGCTGAACGGCTGGCGGAAGATTTACGCATGCTCTATGTGGCACTGACCCGTTCGGTGTGGCACTGCAGCTTAGGCGTGGCGCCGCTGTTCCGTCGGCGTGGCGAAAAATCGGGTGACAGCGACGTCCACCTGAGCGCGCTTGGACGCCTGATCCAGCGCGGCGAGCCGAAAGATGCCGCCGGTCTGCGCCAGTGTCTGGAGGCGTTATGCAATGACCACATTGCATTGCAGGTTGCCGATGTGGCAGACGCCGCCCGCTGGCATATGCCGGATCCGGTGATGCCGGATCTGCAGGCGCGGCAGGTGGCTCGCATGCTGTATGACGACTGGCGTGTCACCAGCTATTCCGGACTTCAGCAGCACGGGCACAGTATCGCCCAGGATCTGATGCCGCGCCTCGATGTTGATGCCGCAGGCACCGGCGAAGTGCCGCAGGAGCCAGAGCTGACGCCGCATCAGTTTCCGCGCGGCGCCTCGCCGGGCACCTTTTTACACAGCCTGTTTGAAGCACTCGATTTTACGCAGCCCGTCTCCCCGGAGTGGGTGCTGGAGATGCTGCAAAAAGGGGGGTACGATGCCCGCTGGGAGCCGGTGTTAACCCGCTGGATCGCGCAGGTGCTGGAAACTCCGCTCAATGAGGAGGGGATCTCACTGAGCCAGCTGACAGCCGCTGATAAGCAGGTTGAGATGGAGTTTTATCTGCCCATCGCCGGGCCGCTCACCGCCGGGGCGCTGGATGCGTTGATCCGCGAGTACGATCCACTCTCCCGGGGCTGCCCGCCGCTCGATTTTCGTCAGGTACGCGGCATGCTGAAAGGCTTTATCGACCTGGTCTTCCGCCATAATGGCCGCTATTACCTGCTGGACTATAAATCCAACTGGCTGGGTGAAAACAGCGAGGCCTATACCCCGCAGGCTATGGCCCGGGCGATGCAGTCGCACCGCTACGATCTGCAGTACCAGCTCTACACCCTGGCGCTGCACCGATATTTACGTCACCGTATTGCCGACTATGACTATCAACACCATTTCGGTGGGGTGATCTACCTGTTTTTACGTGGCGTCGATGGCAGCTCGCCGGGCGCCGGTTGCTTTGCCACCCGTCCGGATGAAGCGTTAATCGAACAAATGGATAGCCTGTTTTCCGCCAGCAACGAGGAGCTAACACAATGACGATGCAGGAACACTTGCTGGAAGCCGTAGAGCAGCGCGTGCTGCGTCGTCTGGATGTACAGTTTGCGATGATGGTAGCAGGGAACGACGAACCGGCGGTGATGCTGGCGGCGGCAATCTTAAGCCGTGATGCGGGAGAAGGGCACGTTTGCCTGCCGTTGTCCCGGCTGCGTGCCGAGGCGAAAAGCGCCGCGCTGCAGGCCTGTTTTGCGCTGTTTGACCAGGAGCCGGACTGGACCGCTACGCTGCTGCGCTCCCGCGCGGTGAGTGCAGGGGATGAACCGACGCCGCTGGTGCTCACCGGCGAACGGCTCTACCTCAACCGGATGTGGCGCTATGAGCGGGCGGTGGCCCGCTTCTTTAGCGAAGCCAACCAGCCTTTGCCCCATGACAGCGCCGACGTTCAGCGCACGCTGAATGCGCTGTTCACCTCTGATGAATCCGTCAACTGGCAAAAGGTGGCTGCGGCAGTCGCGTTAACGCGGCGTATTTCCGTGATCTCCGGCGGGCCGGGGACCGGCAAAACGACAACCGTTGCCCGCCTGCTGGCGGCGCTGATCCAGATGGCGGGAGAGGAGAAATGCCGGATCCGGCTGGCGGCCCCCACCGGTAAAGCGGCCGCTCGTCTGACCGAATCCCTGGGCGGCGCGCTGCAAAAACTGCCCCTGACCGAGGCCCAGCGCGCGCGATTCCCGACGGAAGCGAGTACGCTGCACCGTTTGCTTGGCGCGCAGCCTGGCAGCCAGCGCCTGCGTTACCATGCAGGTAATCCACTGCACCTGGATGTGCTGGTGGTGGATGAGGCGTCGATGATTGATCTGACGATGATGTCGCGTCTGATCGATGCCCTGCCGCCTCATGCCCGGGTTATTTTCCTCGGCGATCGCGACCAGCTGGCCTCCGTCGAAGCGGGCGCGGTGCTGGGTGACATCTGTACCTGGGCCAGCGCCGGCTTTACGGTCCGGCGCGCGCAGGAGCTTGCCAGCATGACGGGATGCGAGATGGAGGGCAACGTCAGCCCGGTCGCGGGTGCGCTACGCGACAGCCTGTGCCTGCTGCAAAAAAGCTACCGTTTTGGCAGCGATTCTGGCATCGGGCAACTGGCGGCCGCGGTCAACCGGGGCGATCGCCACGCTATCCGCTCGGTATTTGATGGCAAATTCAGTGATATTGAGAAAAAGCAGCTCCAGAGCGGGGAAGAGTATCTGGCGATGCTGGAAGATGCCCTGCAGGGGTATCAACATTTTCTCGACAGCGTGCAGCAGCAAGCCTCCGAAGCGGAGATCCTGGCGGCATTTGGCCGCTACCAGCTGCTTTGCGCCTTACGGGATGGCCCCTTCGGCGTCGCCGGGCTCAATGAAAAGCTCGAGCAGGTCCTGGCGCAAAAAAGCCGTATTGGCCGTCAGCCGCATTCACGCTGGTATGAAGGCAGGCCGGTGATGATTTCACGTAACGACAGCGCGCTCGGCCTGTTTAACGGCGATATCGGGATTGCGCTGGACCGGGGTCAGGGACTGCGCGTCTGGTTCCAGATGCCGGATGGCAGCGTGAAGTCCGTGCAGCCCAGCCGCCTGCCGGAACATGAAACCGCCTGGGCCATGACGGTGCATAAATCCCAGGGCTCTGAGTTCGATCACGCGGCGCTGATTTTACCTAACCAGATGTCGCCCGTCGTGACCCGCGAGCTGGTCTATACCGCCATTACCCGCGCCCGTCGGCGGTTGTCGTTGTATGCGGATGAAGGGGTGCTGACCCAGGCTGTCACTACCCGTACAGAGCGACGCAGCGGCCTGAGCGCGATTTTTGAAGCCTTATAAGCGTGTGAAAAGCCGGGCGGCGTTTGCCCGGCCTGTGGGTGATGACCGTTATCCCAGGTCCGCCATCAGCACTTTTGAACGGCGCTGGTAGTTGTACATCTCTTTCTTGGTTTCCGGCAGCGAATCAATATCCACCGGCGTGAAACCCCGCTCCTGGAACCAGTGAATGCTGCGGGTCGTCAGCACAAACAGCTTGCTCAGCCCCATCTGCCGCGCCTGGAGGGCGATCCGCTCCAGCAACACTTCGCCGCGCGATGAGCTGCGGTAATCCGGATGTACCGCCACGCAGGCCATTTCACCGATCTTCTCTTCCGGGAAGGGGTAGAGCGCCGCACAGGCGATGGTGAGGTTATCGCGCTGAATAATGGTGAACTTGTCGATCTCCATCTCCAGCTGTTCGCGGGAGCGGCGCACCAGGATCCCCTGCTGCTCCAGCGGGCGGATGAGTTCCAGAATGCCGCCGATGTCGTTGATGGTGGCGCGACGGATCTGCTCGGCGCTCTCCATCACAATCTGCGTCCCGATACCGTCGCGGGAGAAGAGCTCTTGCAGCAGGGCGCCATCTTCCTGATAGCTGATCAGATGGCTGCGACGCACGCCGCTGCGGCAGGCTTTGATTGCGCCCCGCAGAAAACGCACGGTACCGGAGTAGTAGTCCCCCTGCGCCTCAAGGGCATCGACGCGTGCCTGAGCCTCGTTAGGGAACAGCTCAGAGACAATATTCCCGAGCTCGTTCATCACCCCCTGCGAGGAGCAGAAGCCGATCATTTTTTCTGCTTTCAGCTTGATCGCCAGCTGGGTGGCAATCTCTTCGGAGGTGAGGTTGAAACTTTCGCCCGTGACAGAGACGGCCACCGGGCCGGTCAGCACAATCGCGCCGCCATCGAGCTGACGGTGGATTGCCTCTTCATCAATACGACGAATACGTCCGCTGTGGCAGTAATCCACGCCATCATCCACGCCGAGCGGCTGGGCGATAATAAAATTACCGCTGACCACATTAATATGCGCCCCCTGCAGCGGGGTGTTGTTAAGGCTCATCGACAGGCGCGCGGTGATGTCCAGCTGCAGCAGACCGGCGGCCTGCTTAACCAGCTCCAGCGTTTTAGCGTCGGTGACGCGGGTATGTTTGTGGTAGATCGGCTTGTGATGATGCGCGGCCAGATTCGCCTCGATCTGCGGGCGAGCGCCATACACGACAACCAGACGAATACCCAGGCTATGCAGCAGGCCGATGTCATTGACAATACTGGAGAAATTCTCATGCTCAATGGCTTCGCCACCCAGCATGACGACAAACGTCTTTCCCCGATGGGCGTTGATATAGGGAACAGAATGGCGGAATCCCTGGACCAGTTCGATTCTACGTTCCTTCACCACGGCACAACCCCTTAATGAATGTTTATTCGTAATTTTTGTATTTTTATTCGATTATCGCTCTATGCGCAAGCCAAAATTTTCTGCGAAGCAAAGAAAAGATTCAGCTAAGTTATCGTTAACGCATGATTGTTTACCCTTTTAGGGATGACAGGTTATGCATCATTCGTTAAAGTTTTCGGTCAATTTGGACGTTATGAAAAGTTATTCGATATCTTTGCTCGGGAGAAGCATGTCGGGATCCAGTAAAGCATTAAGTCGTCGTCGCCTGTTACAAGGGGCCGGAGCAATGTGGTTGCTTAGCGTCAGTCAGGTCGGGTTTGCCGCTGTCAGCCAGGTTGTTGCGGTGCGCGTCTGGCCGTCTTCGACCTATACGCGCGTGACGGTCGAGTCAAACCGGGTGCTGAACTATAAGCAATTCGCGTTGAGCAACCCGGAGCGGGTGGTGGTGGATATCGAAGGCGTAAATCTTAACTCGGTGCTGAAAGGAATGAGCGCCCAGATCCGCGGCGACGATCCCTTCATCAAATCCGCGCGGGTAGGGCAGTTTGATCCGAAAACCGTGCGCATGGTGTTTGAGCTCAAGCAGAACGTCAAACCACAGCTGTTTGCCCTCGCACCGGTGGCCGGTTTTAAAGAACGTCTGGTTATGGATCTCTATCCTGCCAACGCGACCGATATTCAGGATCCGCTGCTGGCCCTGCTGGAAGATTACAACAAAGGCGATCTGGAAAAACAGGTACCGCCTGCGCAAAGCGGCCCGCAGCCCGGCAAAGCGGGACGCGATCGTCCGATTGTGATCATGCTCGATCCGGGGCACGGCGGCGAGGACTCCGGCGCGGTAGGCAAATACCGGACCCGGGAAAAAGATGTGGTGCTGCAAATCGCCCGTCGCCTGAAGGCGATGATCGACAGAGAAGGCAACATGCGCGCCTACATGACGCGCAACGAAGATGTCTTTATTCCGTTAAAAGTGCGTGTGGCGAAAGCGCAAAAGCAACGTGCGGATCTCTTCATCTCTATCCATGCGGACGCCTTTACCAGTCGCCAGCCCAGCGGGTCATCAGTGTTTGCCCTCTCCACCAAAGGGGCGACCAGTACCGCAGCACGCTATCTTGCCGATACCCAGAACGCCTCCGACCTTATCGGTGGGGTAGGGCGGAGCGGCGATCGCTACGTCGACCACACCATGTTCGATATGGTCCAGTCGCTGACCATTACCGACAGCCTGAAGTTTGGTAAAGCGGTGCTGGGCAGGCTCGGGCATGTGAACAAGCTGCATAAGAACAGCGTCGAGCAGGCCGGATTTGCGGTGTTAAAAGCGCCGGACATCCCGTCGATTCTGGTGGAAACCGCCTTTATCAGTAACGTGGAAGAGGAGCGCAAACTTAAAACGGCTAAGTTCCAGCAGGAAGTGGCGGAGTCGATACTGGCGGGGATTAAAGCCTATTTCTCTGACGGGGCGACGCTGGCGAGACGCGGATAAGATCAACACTGCCCGGCGGCGCTGCGCCTGCGCGGGCCTACGGGTGGGCTGACGACAAAAACAAAAAAACACCCGGAAGGGTGTTTATTGTTTTAAGAAGTGTTGGTTGCGGGGGCCGGATTTGAACCGACGACCTTCGGGTTATGAGCCCGACGAGCTACCAGGCTGCTCCACCCCGCGTCACCGTACTGCTTGTACTTCATCAAATTTTAATTGGTTGCGGGGGCCGGATTTGAACCGACGACCTTCGGGTTATGAGCCCGACGAGCTACCAGGCTGCTCCACCCCGCGTCCGTGGATGCGCACTATACTCTGCTGACTTTTTGTTGCAACCCTTTTTCGTAAAAATCACCAAATTAGACGTTGAATTGCCTGCTCTGCCGTCGATTTGGCTGTTTTTTACGCAAAATTTGCCTAAGGGGAGGCAATCGCATTTCAATACCTTTGCCGGTTTGTTATCTTCGTTGCGCAGAATGGGGCAACTTGAAGATGGGATATATGAAAGGACGTTGGGCGAAGTATCTGATGACAGGCGCAATGGTAGCAATCCTCGCCGCCTGTTCCTCCAAACCGACCGATCGCGGTCAGCAATATAAAGACGGGAAACTGACCCAGCCTTTCTCTTTAGTAAACCAGCCGGATGCCGTGGGTGCACCCATCAATGGCGGTGACTTCGCGGAGCAGGTAAGCCAGATCCGCACCGCATCGCCGCGGCTGTATGGCTCGCAGAACGCCGTCTATAACGCAGTACAGGACTGGCTACGCGCCGGGGGCGATACCCGCACCATGCGCCAGTTCGGCATTGATGCCTGGCAGATGGAGGGCACCGATAACTACGGTAACGTCCAGTTTACCGGCTACTACACCCCGGTGGTACAAGCCCGCCATACCGCTCAGGGTGAGTTCAAATACCCTATCTACCGCATGCCGCCAAAACGTGGCCGCCTGCCGTCCCGGGCCGAAATCTACTCGGGCGCGCTGAGCGACAACTATGTCCTCGCTTACAGCAACTCGCTGATGGATAACTTCATCATGGATGTGCAGGGCAGCGGCTATATCGATTTTGGCGACGGCAGCCCGCTTAACTTCTTCAGCTATGCGGGTAAAAACGGCCATGCCTACCGCAGTATCGGTAAAGTGCTGATCGATCGCGGAGAAGTGAAACGCGAAGATATGTCGATGCAGGCGATCCGCGAGTGGGGCGAGAAGCACAGCGAATATGAAGTGCGTGAGCTGCTTGAGCAGAACCCGTCGTTTGTCTTCTTCAAACCGCAAAACTTTGCCCCGGTGAAAGGCGCCAGTGCGGTGCCGCTGATTGGCCGCGCGTCGGTCGCCTCTGACAAGACAGTGATCCCGCCGGGTACCACGCTGCTGGCCGAAGTCCCGCTGTTGAATAACGAAGGCAAATTCAGCGGCCAGTACGAGCTGCGCCTGATGGTGGCGCTGGATGTGGGTGGCGCGATTAAAGGCCAGCACTTTGATATCTATCAGGGCATTGGCGCCGATGCCGGCCACCGCGCGGGCTGGTATAACCATTACGGCCGCGTGTGGGTGCTGAAAACCGCTGCAAGTACGGGCAACGTCTTTAGCGGCTGAGTGTGGTAATATTGACGCTATGTTTTCCGGGGTGAGGGGTAACTCTCACCCTTTTTACATCTGAGGTCTTATGTCTGTGGTAATGAGCGAAGCCTGGCGCCAGCGTTTTGGTGGCACCGCACGTTTATATGGTGAAAAAGCCCTGCAACTGTTTGCCGATGCGCACATCTGCGTGGTCGGCATTGGCGGCGTCGGCTCATGGGCAGCGGAAGCGCTGGCACGAACCGGGATCGGCGCCATTACGCTTATCGACATGGACGATGTCTGCGTCACCAACACTAACCGGCAGATCCACGCCCTGCGCGACAGCGTCGGGCTGGCGAAGTCAGAGGTGATGGCGGATCGCATTCGCCAGATCAACCCGGAGTGTCGCGTCACCGTCATTGATGATTTTGTGACCGCCGATAACGTGGCGCAGTATATGGGAGCTGGCTACAGCTACGTGATTGACGCCATCGACAGCGTGCGCCCGAAAGCGGCGCTGATCGCCTGGTGTCGCCGCAATAAAGTGCCGCTGGTGACCACCGGCGGCGCGGGCGGGCAGATCGACCCGACGCAGATCCAGGTGACGGACCTGGCGAAAACCATTCAGGATCCGCTCGCGGCCAAGCTGCGCGAGCGTCTGAAAAGCGATTTTGGCGTGGTGAAAAACAGCAAAGGCAAGCTCGGCATCGACTGCGTCTTTTCAACGGAAGCGCTGGTCTATCCGCAGGCGGACGGTTCAGTCTGCGCCATGAAAAGCAGTGCGGAAGGGCCAAAACGGATGGATTGTGCCTCCGGGTTTGGCGCGGCCACGATGGTGACCGCGAGCTTTGGTTTTATCGCCGTCTCTCATGCGCTGAAAAAGATGATGGCGAAGGCGGAACGTCAGGCCTGACGTGCCGCTTCCAGTACCGCGTCACTGAGCGCAGCCAGCCCCTGGCTGCGCGAGGCGCTAAGCTGGCCGCGTAGCCCCAGCGCATCGAACAGCGCCAGCGGGTTCTCCTCCAGGATCTGCGCGGCGCTTTTCCCCTCAATGGCCGTCAGCAGCACGGCCAGCAAGCCGCGAACAATCCGTCCTTCGCTGTCGCCATAAAAATGCAGCTTATCCCCAATTTTTGTAACGCCAAGCCAGACGCGGTTCTCGCAACCGGGGATCTCTTTCGCCTGCGTTTTGAGTTCATCGGACAGCGCAGGGAGCTGTTTGCCCAGCAGGATCAGCTGGCGATATTTGTCTTCCCACTGGGTCAGCGGGGCAAAGGTCTGTTTTAACGTCTCTTCAGTGATGACGGTGCCGAACGGATGTCCGGCCAGGGTTGGGCTTGTCATTAATCCACCAGTAAAGCTAGAGCGCGATCGACGGCGGCAACCAGCGCGTCGACATCGCTTTGGGTGTTATAGGGAGCAAACGAGGCGCGCAACGTGCCGTTGACGCCCAGCGCCGCCAGCAGCGGCTGGGCGCAATGCTGGCCGGCGCGCAGGGCAATGCCATACTCCGCCAGCAGCGTCACCATGTCGCTGTGATAAACCCCGGCAAAATCGAATGCCAGCAGGCTCGAATCCTGTACCCGGAAGGAGCGAAAACCGGGGCGTTGTTTCAGCGCCTCTTCCGCCAGCGTTGCCAGCCCGCGGCTCCAGCTCTCTGCCTGTTGCAGATCGATATCCGCCAGCCACTCCAGCGCCGCGCTCAGGCCAATGACGCCTGCGACATTTGGCGTCCCGGCTTCCAGACGATAAGGCACCTGCTGAGTTTTAAAGCCCTCGAAAGTCACCTCGGTGATCATCTTGCCGCCGCCGAGCCACGGGGTCATCTCCTCCAGCAGCGCCGCTTTGCCGTACAGTGCGCCAATACCGGTAGGACCGTATAGCTTATGTGCGGAGAAGGCATAGAAATCGATATCCAGCTGCTGTACGTCCGCCGGGAAGTGGACCACACCCTGGGCGCCATCCACCATCACCACCATCCCGCTCTCATGGGCGAGGCGGATGGCGCGGGCCAGATCCGGGCAGCCGCCGGTGACGTTGGACATCTGCCCGAGCGCGAGAATGCGGCTACGCGGGGTGATCAGCTCAGGCAGGCGAGCCACATCCGCCAGGCAGTCTGTGCCAATCGGGAGCTTAACCACCTTTGCGCCGGTCTGTTCGGCCACCATCAGCCACGGCACGAGATTAGCGTGGTGCTCCGCCTCGCTGACGATAATCTCATCGCCCGGCTGCAGGCGCGGGCGGGCATAACATTGCGCCACCATGTTGATGGCTTCGGTGGTGCCCCGCGTCCAGACAATATTTTTGCCGCTTTCAGCGTTAAGCAGACGGGCAACCTGATCGCGCGCCGCTTCATAGCGTGCGGTTAAGCGCTGCGCCTCGGCAAACTGGCTGCGATGCACATTGCCAGCGCTCAGGCTGTAAAACTGGTTGGTGGCCTCAATCACTGCCTGAGGCTTAAGGGCTGTCGCAGCGCTATCAAGATAGACACCGGCATCGGCCAGGGCCGGAAACTGGGCGCGAAAATGGGCAGGGCTGAATGCGTTCATGGAATTCCTCTTCGTGATGATGAGATCGTCGCGCAAATTCCGCAGCAGGGCAAGAAGGTTGATCTCTATCGGAATTGTCTGTTTATCCTGGCGCAACAGACGAAGCAGGTTATGCTGAAATAGAGTCAGGAGAATGTCTTAGCCTGTTAATAAACACGCTTGAAATAGCATTAATTGCTGAAGGAGAAGAAAATGAAAAAGACTATCGCAATCGCCTCTGCCTGTATGCTTACCTTTGCCCTGAGCGCCTGTTCTGGCAACAACTATGTCATGCACACTAACGATGGCCGCTCTATCGTATCAGAAGGTAAGCCGCAAACTGATAATGATACCGGCATGATCTCGTATAAGGATGCTAACGGGAATAAACAGCAGATTAACCGTAGTGATGTGAAAGAGATGGTTGAGCTGAATAAGTAAGGATACAGCAGACAAAAAAAAGCACCGCAATTGGGCGGTGCTACATTAATCACTATGGACAGACAGGGTAAATGTACAGGAAGTGAAAAGGTGGTAGTTTTCCTACCGTGGTCTGAATCGCAGACCAATTGCAAACACAACAACACAACATCACAACCGTAAGCCAAAAGCCCATCAGAACACGCATTCCAAAAAAAGCTTTTCGTTCCGGCTCAGGAAGTGCCGCCACTATAGGTATTTGCTGGTAGTTCCTCAACGGACAATTTATAATGGCTCAGATAAAAAAAACTAATAGGTTAAACGTTGTTTCCTGTTTGTTAAAAGCCGTTAACATCTAAGCCAGATAACCATGTCCAAGCGATTACCACCACTTAATGCATTACGTGTATTTGATGCTGCTGCGCGCCATCTGAGCTTCACGCGCGCGGCCGATGAGCTTTTTGTGACGCAGGCCGCAGTCAGTCATCAAATCAAGTCTCTTGAGGATTTTCTGGGCCTCAAGCTGTTCCGCCGCCGCAACCGTTCCCTGCTTCTGACGGAAGAGGGGCAGAGCTATTTTCAGGATATCAAAGAGATATTTTCCCAGCTTACCGAGGCTACCCGTAAGCTGCAGGCGCGCAGTGCCAAAGGGGCACTGACGGTCAGTTTATTGCCAAGTTTTGCCATTCAATGGCTGGTGCCGAGACTCTCAAGCTTTAACTCAGCTTATCCGGGAATCGACGTTCGCATCCAGGCGGTCGACCGTCAGGAAGAGAAGCTGGCAGACGATGTCGACGTAGCGATTTTTTATGGCCGGGGCAACTGGCCAGGGCTGCGTGTTGAAAAATTGTACGCAGAATATTTGCTGCCGGTCTGCTCGCCACTACTCTTAACAGGCGAAAAAGCGTTAAAAACGCCGGACAATCTGGCGCAACACACGCTTTTGCATGATGCTTCTCGCCGCGACTGGCAAACGTATACCCGGCAGCTTGGTCTTAACCATATCAATGTGCAGCAGGGGCCCATCTTCAGCCACAGTGCGATGGTGTTACAGGCTGCCATCCACGGACAGGGCGTGGCGTTGGCAAACAACGTGATGGCGCAGTCCGAAATTGAGGCTGGCCGCCTGGTCTGCCCTTTTAATGATGTTTTGGTCAGCAAGAACGCATTTTATCTGGTTTGTCATGACAGTCAGGCAGAACTGGGTAAAATAGCCGCGTTTCGCCAGTGGATCCTGGCAAAGGCGGCCAACGAGCAAGAAAAATTCCGCTTTCGGTACGAGTAACACTTTCTTTTGCGTGCAGGGCGCGCATAACTTCAGGACAGAAACATGACCAGCCGTTTTATGCTGATTTTCGCCGCGGTGAGTGGCTTTATTTTTGTTGCGCTGGGCGCCTTTGGCGCACATGTATTACGCAAATCCCTGGGTGTGGTGGAGATGGGCTGGATCCATACCGGTCTGGAATATCAGGCGTTTCATACCCTGGCAATCTTCGGACTGGCTGTGGCGATGCAGCGTCGCATCAGCATCTGGTTTTACTGGAGCAGCGTATTTATGGCGCTGGGCACCGTGTTGTTCAGCGGTAGCCTCTATTGCCTTGCGCTGTCGCATTTACGCCTGTGGGCGTTTGTTACCCCGGTGGGCGGCGTCAGCTTCCTGGTCGGGTGGGTATTAATGTTAATCGGTTCGTTCCGTCTGAAACGCAAGGGCGTTGTTCATGAATAAAGTTGTCTTATATTGTCGCCCGGGCTTTGAAAAAGAGTGTGCCGCGGAAATTACTGATAAAGCCGCGAAGCGTGAAGTCTTTGGTTTCGCTCGCGTGAAAGAGAATGCGGGCTACGTTGTTTTCGAATGCTATCAGCCCGAAGATGCCGATAAACTGGTTCGCGAACTGCCGTTCAGCTCGCTGATTTTTGCCCGTCAGATGTTTGTGGCCGGTGAGCTGCTGCAGGATCTGCCGCCAGAGGATCGTATTACCCCTATTGCCGGTATGCTGCAGGGCGTTGTGGAGAAGGGCGGTGAGCTGCGCGTTGAGGTGGCCGATACTAACGAAAGCAAAGAGCTGATGAAGTTCTGCCGCAAATTCACCGTGCCGCTGCGCGCCGCACTGCGTGACAGCGGCGTGCTGACCAACTACGAGACGCCAAAGCGTCCGGTGGTGCATGTCTTCTTTATCGCCCCGGGCTGTTGCTACGCCGGGTATTCCTATACCACCAACAATTCGCCGTTTTACATGGGGATCCCGCGTCTTAAGTTCCCGTCCGACGCGCCGAGCCGTTCCACCCTCAAGCTGGAAGAGGCGTTCCATATCTTTATTCCGGCCGACGAGTGGGATGAGCGTCTGGCAAACGGGATGTATGCGGTGGATCTGGGGGCCTGTCCGGGGGGCTGGACCTATCAGCTGGTGAAACGCAACATGTGGGTCTACTCCATTGATAATGGCCCGATTGCGCAAAGCCTGATGGACACAGGCCAGGTGACCTGGCTGCGCGAGGATGGTTTCCGCTATCGTCCGAACCGCAATAACATCTCGTGGCTGGTGTGCGATATGGTAGAAAAGCCGGCCAAGGTGGCCGCGCTGATGGCTACCTGGCTGGTCAACGGCTGGTGCCGCGAGGCGATTTTCAACCTCAAGCTGCCGATGAAAAAGCGCTACGAAGAGGTTTCCCAGAACCTGGCATACATCCAGACCCAGCTTGCAGAGCATGGCATCAATGCGGAGATCCAGGCGCGTCAGCTGTACCACGACCGCGAAGAGGTTACCGTGCATGTACGCCGCTGGTGGGCTGCCGTAGGTGGCCGTCGCGACGAGCGGTAATCTGTACAATGCCCGGAGGCGCTGCGCTTACCGGGCCTACAACACCCCTCGTCCCGTAGGCCCGGTAAGCGCAGCGCCACCGGGCATGACGTCACACTCGCTCTAACCTGAGCTGCTGCAAATTCCCGTCTAGCTGTAAATCCGTCTGCAATCGCGCCACGTCCCGGCAGATAAAGGCCATCTCTTTGTGCGCCTCCAGCTTTTTGCGCCACTTCTCCGGCACCTCATCCAGACGGGCGTAAATCCCTTCCAGATCCTGAAAATCAGCCAGCAGTTGGGCGGCACTTTTCGGGCCAATGCCCGCCACGCCCGGCACCCTTGAGCTGCTGATCCCCGCCAGTCCCCAGTAATCCGGCAGCTGCTGGGGTGATACGCCAAACTCACTGGCGATAAAGGGCGCGTCGAGCCAGCGTTTCTGAAAATAGTCGCGAATGCGAATGGTGGGGGAAAGCAGCTGACAATAGCCTTTGTCTGTCGAAACAATGGTAGCCTGATGGCCTGCACTGGCCACTTTGACCGCCAGAGTCGCCGCGAGATCGTCGGCTTCGTTGCCCTGAGCACCCCAGCAGGGAACCCCTCGCTGCTCAAAGGCGGCGCGTATCACAGGCATTTCGGCGTGCAGATCGTCCGGCATCGGCGCGCGGCCAGCTTTGTAATCCGGCAGACGCTGGTGACGCCAGCCGCTGTTGCGGGCTTCATCGTCAAAAACGGCAACCGCATGGCTGGGCTGGCTGTGACGAATAAGCTGCTCCAGAGCATGCAGGCAGGTATCCTTGCAGGGAGTGCCCTGTACCGCATGAATGCGGCGGATAAGATTCAGCGCGTCGACAATAAGCAAATGAACAGCCACAGATAATCCCTCTTATATCCAGTGGATTAAGGGTAACACCGTCGGCAGAATGAAACTACGAGAGGCGGGAAGAACGGGAAGGA
This sequence comes from Leclercia sp. M50, assembly GCF_037150775.1. NCBI lineage: Bacteria > Pseudomonadati > Pseudomonadota > Gammaproteobacteria > Enterobacterales > Enterobacteriaceae > Leclercia > Leclercia sp. M50. The sequence continues at coordinate 10,709 of NZ_JBBCPK010000027.1, read as the reverse complement.
GCCTCGCAAAACAAGGCTCCTTTTGAGGCTTAGTCGCAGGTCACGATCTTCATCGCCAGACCACCGCGAGAGGTTTCACGGTATTTGGCGTTCATATCTTTACCGGTTTCATACATGGTCTCGATCACTTTATCGAGGCAGACGCGCGGCTCGCTGGTGCGGCGCAGCGCCATACGTGCGGCGTTCACCGCCTTCACGGAGGCAATGGCATTACGCTCGATACAGGGCACCTGCACCTGGCCGGCAACCGGATCGCAGGTCAGACCGAGGTTATGTTCCATGCCAATTTCTGCCGCAATGCAGACCTGCGCCGGACTGCCGCCCAGCAGCTCTGCCAGACCCGCTGCCGCCATGGAGCAAGCCACGCCCACTTCGCCCTGACAGCCCACTTCGGCGCCAGAGATCGAGGCGTTCATCTTATACAGCGAGCCAATGGCGCTGGTTACCAGCAGATAGCGGGCCAGTGAGTTGGCGTTTACTTCGCGGATAAACTTGTCGTAATAAGCCAGCACCGCAGGAACGATACCGCAGGCACCGTTTGTTGGGGCTGTTACTACGCGGCCACCCGCGGCGTTCTCTTCGTTCACCGCCAGCGCGAACATATTGATCCAGTCCACGACCGCCATTGGATCGCTGGTGGTTTTATCGCTGCTCACCAGCATACGACGCAGGGCCGCAGCACGGCGTGGAACACGCAGTTTACCGGGCAGCACGCCCTCGGTGGTGATACCGCGCTCAATACCGCCGCGCATCACTTCCCAGACGTTAGCAAAGTGCTGTTCCAGTTCTTCTTTGCTGTGTAGCGCCAGCTCGTTTTTCATCATCAGGCCGGAGAGGGAGAGGCCGCTCTCCTGGCAATGACGCTGAAGGTCGGCAGCCGTTTTATACGGATACGGCACCGCGACAGGCGCGCTCTCTGGCTGCCCAAAATGGTCTTCGTCGACGATAAAACCGCCGCCGATAGAGTAATAGGTTTGGCTGTAAATCGCCTTGTCGCCTGCCAGCGCGGTGATGCGCATACCATTTTCGTGCAGCGACAGGTTGTCGGCGTGGAAATTCATGCAGCGATCAACCGGGAATTCAACTTCATGCTCACCGTTGGCCAGCAGCAGTCGGCCATGGGTGTTAACGTCCTGGATAAAGCCCGGGATGGCGTCAATATCAACACTATCCGGCAGGTTGCCCGCCAGGCCCATAATGATGGCGATATCGGTATGGTGACCTTTGCCGGTCAGCGACAGGGAGCCATAGACATCTACAACCACGCGGGTGGTGTCGTGCAGTATTCCGCGCGCAATAAGATCGTCCGTGAACTGTTTACCTGCTTTCATTGGCCCGACGGTGTGCGAGCTGGAAGGACCAATACCAATTTTAAAAATATCGAAAACGCTAATCATGATGCGTCCGTTGCTTTACGTCAGAGGAGTAGATTGCGCCATCCGAAGATGGCGCGGGAGGCATTACGCGAACAGCGAATAGAAGATAGCGGAGATAGCAATCAGACCCATAACCACAACGAAGACGTTGCTGATCTGGCCGCTGTATTTACGCATCGCTGGCACTTTCTGAATGGCGTACATCGGCATCAGGAACAGGATCATCGCGATGACCGGGCCGCCCAGGGTTTCGATCATGCCGAGGATGCTCGGGTTCAGGGTCGCAACCGCCCAGGTGGTCAGCAGCATGAACAGCGCAGTGATTTTGTTCAGCTTGTTGATTTCAATGCTCTTACCTTTGCCACGCAGAGATTTAATTACCATACCGTTAAAACCTTCACGTGCGCCCAGATAGTGGCCGAGGAAGGATTTAGTGATAGCGATAATGGCAATGATTGGCGCCATCCAGGCAATCACCGGGGCATTAAAGTGGTTCGCCAGGTAAGAGAGAATCGAGATGTTCTGCTCTTTCGCTGCCGCCAGATCCGCCGGGGAGAGGCTCAGTACGCAGCTGAAGACGAAGAACATAACGGTCAGCACCATCATCACGTGAGCGCGAGCCAGGATACTGGAGCACTTCTTCTCGGCGCCCTGGCCGTACTCTTCACGCTTCGCCACGGCGAAGGAGGAGATGATCGGCGAGTGGTTAAAGGAGAAGACCATTACCGGGATTGCCAGCCACAGGGTCATCCACAGGCCATTACCGGTGGCGGACGCGCTGCTCAGGGAGAGGGTTTCCAGCGCTGCGCCGTTCCACTGAGGGATCAGGTAGCAGGCCAGCACCATCAGGGCGATAACGAACGGGAACACCAGCACGCTCATCGCTTTTACAATCATCTGCTCACCGAAGCGCACGATAGTCATCATGCCGACAATCAGGATCAGCGACAGAATGGCGCGCGGTGGCGGCGTCATGCCCAGCTGGTGGGTCATAAAGCTGTCAACGGTGTTGGTGATAGCCACGCTATACACCAGCAGGATTGGGTAGATGGCAAAGAAGTAGAGCAGGGTAATCAGCTTACCTGCGCCAATCCCGAAGTGCTCTTCAACCACTTCAGTGATGTCTTCGCCCGGATTTTTGCCGGATAGCACAAAACGGGTCAGGCCGCGGTGTGCGAAGTAGGTCATCGGGAACGCAATGATTGCCATGATGATCAGCGGAATTAAGCCGCCAACACCCGCGTTAATAGGCAGGAAGAGAACACCAGCGCCGATTGCTGTGCCGTACAGGCCAAGCATCCACATGGTATCGGTTTTACGCCATCCGCTTCGGGTTTCAATCGAAGCAACGGTGCTGGTTTGAGTGGTTTCCATCTGTGTCTCCAGGAAGTAGCTAATGTCAGGTTTCTGGTCAAATTCGATGCAAAAAGGGCTAATCGTAATATGAAATTCGCTCAGTGACGGTTTTTATATAATTTTTCTCCGTAACTATCGGCGGGCGGAAAGATACATTTTCGTAATGGATCTATCAGTGATCCCGATCTCAAATGCAATAATCTACTTTTGAGGTGGATATCTTTAGACCATTTATCTGCTAATAAAACATCACAGCGAATTTCTGGGCGCGAAGGCTAACATTAACGATATGTAGCGTGATTGAGAGCCCGGTAATATAGGTGTCATACGCTGTAAAAGTGAGTTTTTAGAGGATTTTTTCGTGATTTAAGACGTTTGTAGCTAATAAATAACGCTTAGAAATTGTACGTAATCGTTTGCGTTTGGTTATCTAAACGCAAAAAGATAAGTTACGGTGATATCTCAAGCCACGCCATGTGGCTGAAGGGAATAAAAAAGCCGGGCGGCTGAAGGCGATTCCCGGCGGGGGAGAGTGAGAAGGTGCCCGACACGCAGCCGGGCACGGGTGTTATGCGCAAATCTCGTAGCAGGGGATGTAGGCGCTGCCCGGAAGTTTCATACGATGCTGAGCGACAAAGCCCTGGAGCAGATCGTCCATGCGGCGCATCATTTCGCGGTCGCCATGAATTTTATAGGGACCAAACTCCTCGATGGCCTGGATACCTACCTCTTTAACGTTACCGGCCACGATGCCCGAGAAGGCGCGACGCAGATCGGCGGCCAGCGTTTCAACCGGCTGATCGGGGTAGAGCTTCAGGTTAGCCATATTTTCATGGGATGGCTCAAACGGGATCTGCAGATCGGGCGAAATACGGATCGACCAGTTAAAGCTGTAGGCATCCCCGGTATCCCGGCGGTTCTCTTTCACCAGCGGCATGGCCTTTTTCATCTGGCGTGCCACTTCTGCGGCATCGTCAATAATAATGCGATAGTGACGACGGGCCGTTTCCCCCAGCGTATGCACAATGAACTCATCCAGGACGCGGAAGTAGTCGGCGCTCTCTTTCGGGCCGGTGAGGATCAGCGGCAGCACCTGATCGTGGTTTGCCGGATGCATCAGAATGCCCAGCAGATAGAGCAACTCTTCTGCTGTCCCTACGCCGCCCGGGAAGATGATAATCCCGTGGGCGATACGGACAAACGCCTCCAGACGTTTCTCAATGTCCGGCATGATGATCAGTTCGTTAACCAGCGGATTGGGTGGTTCAGCGGCGATAATAGACGGCTCGGTCATACCGATGAAGCGGCCCTCTTTGTAGCGCTGCTGCGCATGGCCCACTGCCGCTCCCTTCATTGGCGCCTCCATCGCACCCGGGCCACAGCCTGTGCAGATGTTCAGCTCGCGCAGACCCAACTGGGTGCCCACGCGACGGGCGTAGAGATATTCGGTTTCGTTAATGGAGTGACCACCCCAGCACACCACCATGCTTGGCGCTTCGCCCACGTGCAGAGCACGGGCGTTACGCAGAATAGAGAAGACCAGGTTGGTAATATGAACGGAGCTTTCCAGGTTCAGATGCTGAAAACGACCGGCGTTATTGATCTGGCCGTTCACAAACAGGATATCGCGCAGGACCGCAAACAGGTTGGCCTGCAGCGCACGAATGATGCGCCCGTCAACAAAGGCCTCTTCTGGCGGGTTAATCAGTTCCAGCTTTACGCCACGTTCGCGGCGCAGGACATTGATATCAAAGCTTTCAAAGCGCGACAGCAACTCTTTGCTGTTGTCGGTGAGGCTACCGGAGTTCAGAACGGCAAGTGAACAGTTGCGAAACAATTGATAAAGATCGCTGCTGGCCGTGCTCTTGAGCATGTCCACTTCCAGCTGCGACAACATATCCATTGAGCCAAGCGGGCTAATATGTGTAATCAAGTGAGCTCCTTACGGGACGTTTATCGTCTTTCCCCGTTGATTACAATAGCCCTGGCTTATGACCTTTCACAACCTAAAGCGCGGAACATACCGCGCATATTATGAATTTATTTATTTTACTGACGCACTAACCGACCGATGGCAGGAACAAAATCGGTATTGCTGCGCCACGGGTTGATATCCAGTCCGCCGCGTCGGGTATAGCGGGCATAGACGCTGAGCGCCTCCGGCTGGCAGAAATGAAGAATATCGTTGAAGATGCGCTCCACGCACTGCTCGTGGAACTCATTGTGGTTACGGAAGGAGACCAGGTAGCGCAGCAGCTTCTCACGATCGATTTTTGCCCCGCGATACTGGATCTGCACCGAACCCCAGTCAGGCTGATGGGTAATCAGGCAGTTGGATTTGAGCAGGTGGCTGACCAGCGTCTCTTCCACCACTTTGCCGCTGGCACTCTTTTCCAGCCACGCGGTGTCAAACTGATAGTTGTCGATCTCAATATCTTGATCGTCGATGCAGGTGCCGTGGAAGTGGGCGATGGGCTGGCCTTCAAGCTCATCAATCCGGTAGAGTGCCACCGTGACCTTGCCCTGGGCACAGGCGCTTAAATCCCTCTCCAGAGTGCGCTGTACCGCTTCCCAGCTCTCAAAGCGGGTCTGGTTAAAGCTGTTGAGGTAGAGCTTAAAGCTTTTGGACTCCACCAGATTGACGCTGGTGTAATCCAGCTCAACATGACCCACTGCCACCTGCGGTAAACCGCGGGCGTTAAGCCAGGAGAGCTCGTAGAGCGTCCAGATATCGCCGCCGTGGAAGGGCAGGGCATCGGCCTTCAGGCCCAGCGGATCGCGGTTGAGGCTGCGCGGCACACCCTGCAACAGGCTGGCATCGTAGATGTCGCGGTAGGCTGTGCTTTTGCCCAGCGTCAGGCCCGATAAGGCATCATGGTTTTCGTAAGACATGTTTCATTGTCACTTTAAAGGTAAACTATGGGCTGAGTGTATCCTGGCTTATATGAAGAGAGAAACCGGTGGATAAAGAGACTGCTGCTGCGTTAACCGCATTTACCACGCGTTACTGTGACGCCTGGCATGAACAGAAAGCGTCATGGCCGCAAAGCGAAGAGCTGTACGGCGTGCCTTCACCCTGCATTATCACCTCTTCCGGCGAGACCGTGACCTGGCAGCCGCAGCCGTTTACCGCTGAGCAGAGTGTAAAAGCCATTGAACGTGCTATGGACATTGTGGTACAACCTCCGGTTCACGCGTTCTATACCACACAGTTCGCCGGGGATATGTGCGCTCGCTTTGATAATGAAGCGATGACGCTGCTGCAAACCTGGAGCGAAGAAGACCTGCTGCGCGTGCAGGAGAACCTGATTGGGCACCTTGTTACCCAGAAGCGCCTGAAGCTATCGCCAACGTTGTTTATCGCCACGCTCGACAGTGAAATGGACGTTATCTCTGTCTGCAACCTTACAGGTAACGTGATAAAAGAGACGCTGGGTACGCAGAAGCGTCAGATCCTCTCCGCTTCCCTTGCGGATTTTCTTAATCATCTTCATCCCGTCGTGTAATCCTGCATACTACTGCGCGTGTGAGAGATCTCTTACAGAGTTTGTGAGAGATCGCCCTTATTAGTTGAATGCTTTAACCATCCCGCTATTTAATAATCACTAATTTATCAGTGACTTGTCTTTTTAAAACGCTTAGCACAGATACGCAAACTTTTTAATTTGGCTTACGTAGTACCTTGTAAGACGAAGCGGAATCATGGATTCTATCTCCGTCGACAGGAAGCCGACACAAGAAACGAACATCAGGATGATGACGTTTCTTAATAAGGACACGTCAGGAAGACGCTACAAGGAAGGCTTCAGGATGAAGCAAGAGGATCACGCAGGACGCGTTGAAGGACACCTCCAGGAAGGAGAATGAGAGCCGGTACAGATGTCCGGTGGGTCAGGAAGACCAGGACGCTTCAGGAAGAAGCAGTCACATCAGGACGATGTGCGCAGGATGCAGCGGTCAAGGGAAGACCAGGCCTTAGGGTCAGAGGAAAAGTTGTCACGGATGAGCAGGGAGCACTAAAAGTAGCTGGATTGCTACGAAACGAACCGGGAGCACTGTTTTTACAGTGCTCCCTTTTTTTATTTCTGCGTGGTCTTTGCTATGCTGCGCGCCGTTCACATTTTCAGTTGAGGTTTGTATGACCCATCACGACAACGTGCGCGCGCAACTGCACGCCATTGAAGCTTTACTGCGCGACCATCAGCTGTGGCAGGAGACGGCGCCGCAGCCAGAGGCGTTTGAGAGCACGCAACCTTTCTGTATGGATACCCTGGAGCCGTTTGAGTGGCTGCAATGGGTCCTCATTCCCCGCATGCATGCACTGCTCGATAGCGGCCATCCGCTACCCCAGAGCTTTGCCGTGGCGCCCTATTATGAAATGGCGCTGGACGCTGCCCATCCGTCACGCGACGCGGTGCTGGCCGTGCTGCTGGCCCTCGATACGCTCTTCGGCGACGAAGCATGATCGAGATCCTCTATCAGGATGAGTGGCTGGTCGCCGTTAATAAGCCCTCCGGCTGGCTGGTGCACCGTAGCTGGCTGGACCGGGATGAAAAAGTGGTGGTGATGCAGACGGTGCGCGACCAGATCGGTCAGCATGTCTTCACTGCCCACCGTCTGGACAGACCCACTTCCGGCGTTCTGCTGATGGGGCTCTCCAGCGAGGCCGGTCGACGTCTGGCGCAGCAGTTTGAGCAGCATCAGATCCAGAAACGCTACCATGCGATTGTCCGGGGCTGGCTGACAGAGTGCGCCACGCTCGATTACCCCCTGACGGAAGAGCTGGATAAAATTGCCGATAAGTATGCCCGCGACGACAAAGGCCCGCAGCCCGCGGTAACCGACTATCGCGGCATGGCGACCACTGAAATGCCGGTTGCCACCAGTAAGTTTCCCACCACGCGCTATAGTCTGATTGAACTGGAGCCGAAAACCGGGCGTAAGCACCAGCTGCGACGCCACCTTGCCCATCTTCGCCATCCGATCATCGGCGACAGCAAGCATGGCGACTTGCGGCAAAACCGCAGCGCCGCGGAGCATTTCGGCTGCCATCGTCTGATGCTACACGCCAGCCAGCTGCAACTTATCCATCCGTTTACCGGCAAGCCACTGACGATCCGGGCCGGGCTGGACGAGGTGTGGATGCAGGCGTTGTCACAGTTTGGATGGCGCGGACAACTCCCCGAAAATGAAAGGGTTGAGTTTGACGTAACCAACGTTCAGGATGATCGGAACGAGCGTTTAATCAGGGAGTAAAACATGGCGGTAATCGGAATTTTTGTCGGCACGATGTACGGTAACTCGCTGCTGGTGGCAGAAGAGGCTGAAGCGATTCTGGCAGGCATGGGTCATAAAGCCACGGTCTATGAAGATCCCGATCTGGCCGACTGGGAAAAATATCAGGGCCAGTATGCGCTGGTGGTCACCTCGACAACCGGGCAGGGCGATCTCCCGGACAGCATTGTTCCGCTGTTCCAGGGAATTAAAGATAAGCTGGGTTATCAGCCGGAAATGCGTTACGGCATTATTGCGCTCGGTGACAGCACTTACGCGAATTTCTGCGGTGGCGGTAAGCTGTTCGACGCTCTGTTACAGGAGCAAAGCGCGCAGCGCGTGGGTGAGATGCTGATGATTGACGCCTCTGAACACCCTGAGCCGGAAGGCGAATCCAATCCCTGGGTTGAACAGTGGGGCACATTGCTAAAATAAGTTCCTGCCCTCCCTGAGCGGAGGGCCAGAACCCTTTGCCAGTTAACAAAGCGACCATGCAGCCAGTATAAGTTAACTGAATCGAGTAAGCTTTGGGCAATCGCCCGTAAATCCTCATCTGAAGCGCGGTTATTAGCGGGCATTTTCACTGCGTCAAGCGACCTGTTTCACACTCCCGTTATTCCCTGGCACTGGCCTCCCCCTTACGGGCAGGCAGTTTTCATTTCCGTGAAGTCTCTTCCATTGTCCTGGGCTTTTGCCACAAACAACCGCACAGAGCCGTGCCAATGTTGTGTTGATGCACGGTGAGAGGGGCCAGGTTCCTTTCTTATACTTTTTCCGCCAGTTAATAAAAATGCAGTCAGTAAGGCGAAACGACCTACATGTTCGAACTGCAAAAACACATACACGTCATTCTGATTACCCTACGGTTGAGCTGTTCAGAATGAACGTAGCGAAAACGCTATGATTCAGGAGTGCAAGAATGAGTTCATTAAGCCAAGCGGCGAGCAGCGCTGAAAAGCGTACTAACGCCCGCTACTGGATAGTGGTGATGCTGTTTATCGTCACATCCTTCAACTATGGCGACCGCGCCACCCTGTCGATTGCCGGTTCAGAAATGGCAAAAGATATCGGTCTGGATCCGGTCGGCATGGGGTATGTTTTCTCCGCATTTTCATGGGCCTATGTTATCGGCCAAATTCCTGGCGGTTGGCTGCTGGATCGCTTCGGTTCAAAGCGCGTCTATTTCTGGTCCATTTTCATCTGGTCCATGTTTACCCTGCTGCAGGGCTTTGTCGATATCTTTAACGGCTTTGGCATCATTGTCGCGCTCTTTACCCTACGCTTCCTCGTCGGGCTGGCAGAAGCCCCATCCTTCCCCGGCAACAGCCGAATCGTGGCTGCCTGGTTCCCGGCTCAGGAGAGGGGAACGGCGGTCTCCATTTTTAACTCTGCACAATACTTTGCCACCGTCATCTTTGCGCCCATCATGGGCTGGCTGACGCACGAGGTGGGCTGGTCGCATGTGTTCTTCTTTATGGGCGGTCTGGGCATTGTGATCAGCTTTATCTGGCTGAAAGTGATCCACGAACCGAACCAGCATCCCGGCGTAAACCAGAAAGAGCTGGACTACATTGCCGCAGGCGGCGCGCTGATCAACATGGATCAGGCGAGCAGCAAAGCGAAAGTCCCCTTCAGCCAGAAATGGGGCCAAATCAAACAGCTGGTGGGTTCCCGCATGATGCTCGGGATCTATCTCGGCCAGTACTGCATCAACGCCTTAACCTACTTCTTTATTACCTGGTTCCCGGTCTATCTGGTGCAGGCGCGCGGCATGTCGATTCTGAAAGCCGGGTTTGTCGCCTCCGTTCCGGCAATCTGCGGCTTTGTCGGCGGTGTACTGGGCGGGGTAATTTCCGACTGGCTGATGCGTCGTACTGGCTCGTTGAATATCGCCCGTAAAACGCCAATCGTGCTGGGTATGCTGCTCTCCATGACGATGGTGATGTGTAACTACGTGAACGCAGAGTGGATGATTATCGGCTTTATGGCGATGGCCTTCTTCGGTAAAGGTATCGGGGCGCTGGGCTGGGCGGTGATGGCAGATACCGCGCCGAAAGAGATCAGCGGTTTGAGCGGCGGTCTGTTCAACATGTTCGGCAACATCTCCGGGATCGTCACCCCGATCGCCATTGGCTACATTGTCGGTACCACCGGTTCGTTCAACGGGGCGCTGATCTACGTCGGTATCCATGCCCTGGTAGCGGTACTGAGCTACCTGGTCCTGGTGGGTGATATCAAACGTATCGAGCTGAAACCTGTTACGGAGCGTTGATGATGAGTATGCAATCCAGCCCTGTCGTCACTGAAATGAAGGTTATCCCGGTTGCCGGCCAGGACAGTATGCTGCTGAACATTGGCGGCGCGCATAACGCCTGGTTTACCCGTAATATCGTGGTACTGACCGATAACGCCGGGAATACCGGCGTAGGTGAAGCGCCTGGCGGCGAGGTGATCTACCAGACCCTGGTGGATGCCATTCCGCAGGTGGTGGGTCAGGAGGTGGCGCGCCTGAACAAAGTGGTGCAGCGCGTACACAAAGGCAACCAGTCTGCCGATTTCGATACGTTCGGCAAAGGTGCCTGGACCTTTGAACTGCGGGTGAATGCGGTGGCGGCGCTGGAAGCGGCGCTGCTGGACCTGCTCGGCAAAGCGCTGAACGTGCCGGTGTGTGAACTGCTCGGCCCTGGAAAACAGCGCGATTCG
>NZ_JBBCPK010000026.1:0-50021 GCF_037150775.1 Leclercia sp. M50 | reverse complement strand
CTTCAGCAGCCGCATTCACAACGCCATCGGGCAGACCTGAGACTGACAGGACAGATTAAACAGTTCTGGCTGGAATCGGGATGCGTCTATGGTTATCGCAAGATCCATCTGGATCTGCGGGACAGCGGGCAACAGTGCGGAGTCAACAGAGTCTGGCGACTGATGAAACGTGTCGGGATAAAGGCTCAGGTCGGATACCCGATTCGGCGTTGAAGGCGCTGCTGGGGGGCCTCACTGAAGAGGACAACCGCCTGCTGATGGTGTCCGAAGCGTACCTGAACGAGGGCTATTTCTACGACACGCAGCACGCCCCTATGGATGAGTATTACTATACCGTTCGCAGCAAGGCGACAGAAAATCCGCTGGTACCTGCGTCCTGGTGCGAGAGGGTCGCAGCCGAACTTTCCCCGGAGCTCTACCGCCCCCACAAAGGGCGGTTTTTTGTGCGCATAAAGTTGACCATTAGGCAACAAAAAGATATTCTGTTGACATACAGACAACACAGAGCGCTCGAAATGCACTTAATTTCAAGGAAGACGATCAGGGAGGCAGCAGAAAAATTTCCGCGCGCGGCTGCTGAGCTTATCGAAATGGCTAAGACGATAGAAAAGGGCTCTTTCGCAACGCCGGAAGACCTAAGAAAATTTTTCCGCTCGTTGGACAACCATAAGGATCTGAATAGACACTACATTATCGATATCGGTCATAACGAATGGCGAGCTGTTTTGAAAATCGACTTTGTTAATCAAATCGTTTTCGTAAAAGGTATTTTTACTCATAAAGAGTATGACGTATTCAACGCCAAAGCGAAGAAAGGAAAGATAAAATGAACATGCCAGAAATCACTAAAGCAGGCGCGGCGCTTTTTGCCGTTGCGCCTTTCATCGCTGGGATTCATACCGAAGAACAGCACGCCGCCGCGCTGGAATTTGTAGAAAATCTTTTCGACGCGAACGATACAGACAACCCACTCTTTGAGATCGTCGCTGCGAAAATTAAAGAATACGAAAGTACCGCGCCGGAATATGCAGAATTTAACGCGCGATTAGCCGCGATCCCTACAGGCGTTGCGGTATTACGCACTCTTATAAGCCAACATGATTTAACATTCTCCGACTTACCGGAGATTGGCGGAAAATCGATGGTATCTCGCGTGCTTAAAGGCGAGCGTAAATTATCATTAGACCATATCAAAGCGCTGGCAGCGCGCTTTGGAATTTCACCTGCGCTTTTCATCGATTAAGAACAGAGCAGCCTATCTTGTAAACCACCTTGATCTACACTTTCATAAAAAATACTGTATATAAAAACAGTAAAAAGGAGCGTAGATCATGGTCCGCCGATACGAAATTCATAGCGCATTTGTCGCAGCAATACATAACAATCCGAAGGGTTTTCAGTGTGTGCGCACTGACGATTTCATCAGCCAGCTGGCGAAAGTTCACTGGCACTTCAACTGGCAAGACGCCAACAACTGGATAGAGCAAAACCAGACGTTTTTCGTCGATAAGACACCCGATGACAGCCAGAATAAACTCTGGATGCTGCGTACTATGGGGAGGGTGCTCTGATGGCCTTCGCATCACCCGCTAACGACTACGTAGAGAGCAGGCTCACTCCAGAGAAGATCTGCGGCGTTGGCATCGACACCCAAATACTGGATACCTCAACGGGCTTTGCGGTGATTGAGCCCATCAGCCAGCTCGTTAATGGGCAGGTGTTGTTGGTGCTGTCTGGAGGCCGTACCCAGTTCGCCTGGGTAATGGGGAAGTCGCTTATATTCAATGACGGCGAGACGATGGAAGGGAGCGCTGCAGAGGAAGTGAATGGACTTACTTCATCAACCGTGCGGCCAGTGATGAGTGCCCCGTGTAGGCCCGCAGAGGCTCAGGAGTACACACCGTGCTCCAGACGAGTGATCAGTTTCATAACCTCATCGGTCCCCGCTTCGGACGCCATCAACTCTGATGGCGTCTTCCATTTCAGGGCCCTGTTAGGCTGACTCATCCAATTTTGTGCTTCAATCTCGTTGCCTTCAAACAGCGCGATCACTCGATCAATGTTCATGGCTCATCTCCGGTTCGTTACTTCAGCATAAGCAGGGCGGGCGTTAAACGGTAATGTTGGTGGCTGTTTTTCCATAGCTCCGCTACTCCTGACGAGCATCACAAAAAAGCGACGCTACAAGCCAGAAGTAGGCGAAACCGTGCCAGCTTTGAGATACAGGTAGTTACCCGCCTGCGCTCCCCTGATTGCGTCCTGACATCACACCCCGTCTCATTTTGCAGCCGGATATCCGCTCTTTCTCCTCGGTGGCGGTATCGCACTCCTCACCTGTTCCGGCACTGCTTGACCTACTGGGTGCTCGCTCCAACGCTGGGCCTTGTAATCAGACTCCCCGTCTGGCCCAGGCTAACGCGTCCACGCGCGGACTTATCTCTCCACTCCACGTCGCGCAGGCACGGTAAATCGCCGCCAAAGGCGTTAGCCAATGCGGTAACTGGAACCAGGGAGCGGAAAAATAGTGCGAGGTGATGGGAAATTTTCCCATATTGCTGCTTTAATCGGCTTGAACATATGCCTTAAGGCAGATACACTGACTTTACATTATGGTGACTGGTCCGCTCCCACGGTTCAGTTACCCGGCAAATGAGTCCTGAGAAAACTCATTTACCCGATTAAACCCCGCGCCTGAGAACGTGGGGTTTCTTCGTTTCAGGGACATACAGTATCCTGGTATCGCTTCGCCTGGAAGATCATTTTAGGGATCCCGGATCAAATTTTTCGCTCCTATTATCACTTTTTCACCACTTTTTCCCTCCCTCACATCAAGACGCCTGAACTCTTTTTAATTAACCTGAATCTAAGTCATTCTTTTGGGCGCGTCGGTTGTTTTAATATCCTAAGACAGTAATTAAATTACATAATCATGAACGATGGAGAGTGAATGGCACGGTTCGGGGAAGACTTTCTGCAGACACAACTAGAACGCCGTCAGAAGTGGGCCGAAAAGGGCCTGCGCAGCGGCTCCGGAAAGAGCTTCAATCTGTCGAACCCGACCAGCAAGCCCTCCAGCAAAAAGAAGGTACAGCGCCCTGTAGGCGCGCGCCTCGGTGACCCGGGCTACGTTTCGCCTCATGCCGTGGCAATGGCCATGCTGGCGAAGAAGCCGGACCTACGGAAAGGGAACCAGGAGTATTACGAGCAGGTCGAATTGTTCGCCCGTATCGAGGTCGCAGACCCGGAGCTGTATGCTCTGACCAGTGCGATCCCGAACGGGGGTTACCGCCCAGGAAAGACGGCAGGCATGATGACGGCCAGCGGCCTGAAAAATGGCTACCCTGATGTTATGGTCGATATGCCGCGTGGTGTATATCACGGTTGCCGTCTGGAACTGAAAGCGAAGGGCGGGCGTATCAGCGAAGCGCAGATATTCAAGCTGCGCCTGCTGGCCGAACAGGGCTACTATTGCACGCTGGCTGAAGGGGTGGAGGAGGCATATCAGTTGCTTATGCAGTATCGTCACCTTGCCCCGGGTGAATCCATACCGACGTGGCCGCGTAATGTTGCCTGGGCAGAAAAGGAGAACAACGAACAGTGAAGATGACAAGCAAGCGCGCCGATATCGTCCGCGCCCTGAAGAGCGGACCAGCGGAGTACCTGATGATCCGCCCGATGGCCAGCGTGCCCGCACACCGCCGCCAGACCCTGCTGTCCGGAGCGAAGCTGGTGGTGCTGATGGACGGCGAAGCCCAGGAGCCCAAGGGCGTACCTGCAGCCAGCGCCATGGCCGCGCACGGACTGATTGACGCGGGCTACCTTGTGGAAGTGAAACCGGGCGTACTGCGCTGGGGTCACCTGTATATGCTGAGCGATAGCGGTAAGGCTCTCGATCTGCAGAATGCCCCGACTGACCGTCTGGGCTGGGACTGTAACCAGGGGCCGCGCATTTTCCGCCGGGACCTGGAAGCGATCGCGGCCGGGTACGGCGCCAACGTGCTGTTTAACAATACCCGCCACTGGTGGGAGCTGGCGATCCCGGGTGAGGGCGTGCGCAAGCGCCGGGTGATGCTGACTAACACGAAGAACCAGCCGATCGCCAAACTTGGTGACCTGCCGCTGAGCGCCTGGCGTGAAGTGATTGACCGTGTGGCCGTGCAGAACGGGCTGGAAAAGAAAACCGACTGACGTTAAGGGGGGCCATTGCGGCGCCCTACCCCCTCAAACATCCTAACGATTTTCTGTTGCGCAAATCAATGGGTTTAACGCGAGGGAAATAATAGCGATTCAGATCGTAAAACGCCGCAAACCGGGTCCGGTTCGCCGCCGGAACCATAAAAAGGAAGCGGACTATCAGCGGGATCGTCGTGAGCGTGAACGTCAGTTGGGGATCCTCGAGCTGCGCGGACTGCGTATCTCACTGACCGAAAGAAAGATGCTGGACGATTTGGTGGATGTAACGAGGTTCAGCAGCCGTGGTGAATTGTTGATGACCCTGGCGCGCCGTGAGGCTGACCGGCTTGGGATGGATTATCGGGTTAGCGGGGAAGTGCTGTGATGCAAATGGAAAACACAAAATGTCAGGCCCTGCTGGAGCTGCTGAATAGCCACCAGGACCAACTGGCCGCCGTGAACGTGGCGCGCCTGTTCGGCTGGGGTAACAGCCGCGTTTTACGCCTGATGACGGCTCTGAAAAAGGCCGTGCTTATCGAACCTATTACGAACCGGCCGGGTGAGTTCACGGCGAACGTGGAGGCGCTGGTGGATGGCCTGCCGCAAAACATCGTTGAGCTGGTTACCGATGTGATGTTCAACGACAAGATCGGGGCCAGTTATGAGTGAGTTGATCACCTGCACAGATTGCGCGGGCGCGGGCTGCAAAAGTGCGTTCATCAACGGCGGCCGGGACTTATCTAAGCACCGCTATGGTGCGGTGACCTGTTTCCGCTGTGAAGGCAAGGGAAAGGTACCGGCGCAGGCCCTGCGCTGGGCTGAGTACGGCCAGATTCTGAAAAGTCGCCGCACCCGGGCGGGCTTTACGCTGATGGCCGGCGCCGAGGCGCTGAAGATGACCCCAGCGGCGCTGTCAGCTATCGAACAGGGCTACACTCCCGCGCCGGTGACCCTTCGTGAGGCTAACAAGCATGGCCGCTGACAAGGTGCGTAGCAGGGCCGTGTCTGTGCGCACCAGCGCCGTGCCCTGTGACGATTGCACACTGTGCTGCAGGGGGACGCGATCAGCTTGCGCCCCGAGCTCGGAGAAGACGTGAGCCAGTATCAGACAAGCCCGAACTGGCCGCCCAGGGCATCCGGATGCTGGCGCACAAAGAGGATCTTACGTGCGTATACCTCACCGACGCGGGCTGTTCCATCCACGGCCGCGCGCCGGTGCTGTGCCGGGCCGGGTGTTTGACTGCCGGGCGCTCATGAAGGCGCTGGGGCCCGAGAGAGCAGTGTGGGCGATAAAGCGCGGAATGCTGAGCCCTGAAATTGTACTGAAGGGACACGAGCTGATCCCCACGCTGTCAGTGTGAATCTGGGCAACTAACTATTCGCAATGCAAATCTACCGGGAAGATTAAATGGATAAGCCTAACAACAACGAAAAACACAAACCCATCCTCGACTTTACTGCCGACGAGGACGCCGTGTCCCGGCTGCATAAGCTGACCATGGAAATGCAGGATCTCAGCATGGCGCACAATATCCCGATGGTGGCGGGCTTCTGTATCGAGGTGCAGGACGGGATTCACGGTATTGTGCTGAGCTCCTACATCGACAGCTGCAAAACGCCAGCCCCTATGAACATGCTGGGCGCCGTTGAAATGCTCAAATCGGAACATATTTCCCCGGAGTTGGTGAAAATGTTGTAAGTGCTGTAAGTGCGTAACAACAGCACAACCCCGTGTGACTGCGAGTCCTGCCGTGCTGAGAGTGAGCGCGAAGACGAGCCAGATAGCTCCCTGCGCGGCGCAGCGCCGGGCGTGGTGCTTCACTGATGGGCGGGGAGAAGGTGGAAGCGATGAAACTGAGTAATGAACAGGTAACGAAGCTGATGGCCAGCGCCGATCCTGATGTTCGTCTGATGGCCCACCGGGTAGACGAACCGGCGACGTTGGCTGAGGTGGCGCTGCTGCGCGAGGAAAACCAGTATATTCGTATGCGTTATAAGGAGGCGGATCTGCTGTTTGGCAAAATGATACTGGCCATGCGTGCGGCCATCATTGAAAGCGAGCATGGCAAGGGTGCAGACGCCGGGATCGAGTGGCTGATCGATGCCCTCGAAGGCCCCGGCGAACTGCCACCAGCCAGCGAGACAGACGCGCGGGCATACTTTGAGCGCGAACTGGTATCCATAGATGCGGAAATGGATGTCTGTTTCGACTATTTCCAGGCACGACAGAAGAAGATCATCGCCGCCCAGCAATCGGCGCAGGGAGACGCACAATGACAAGCGAGAACATCAAGCCGCTGGTGGATGAATACGAGGGCCTGCTGGCAGGCATTCAGTCGAAATGCTCAGGCTTTTCAGCGGATAGCATCGTGCGCACGGTGCAGTTCATCCGTAAGTTCACCGCGGAGTATGCCGCCCTGCTGGAGGTGACGCCGCTCGAAGTGCTGGCGGCGGTCGAGAAGGCGCGGGGCTACACAGCCCCGAACTATTACCAGCAGTCCAATTTCCCTAACATCAAGGATGTGACGGTGTTTGCCAGCCTTGGCGCATTGCAGGCGGCGATCCCCAGCAAGCAATTCCGTTGCCCGTGCTGTATGGGCGTGTCCAGCGGCCCCTACACCTGCAACAGCGGCGAGAAGAGGAAGGATGGGGCGGACTGTAACTGAACGAGCTACGGCCTGTTCGGCACGCTCGGTAAAAGCTTGCGCGTGCTGGTGAAAGACGCCTTCCTGTCCCAGCCCCGCGTGCATGAGATTTTCATGCCACTGATCCCCCGACTGACGCCACGGCGGCCTGAGTGAAAGCCTCTGCGGAGGCTTTTTTTCTGCCCGCTGCGGGTGATGGATATCACTAAATAACTAAATATATAACTAAATATGTTTAGAAATAACTAAATTATGTTATATTGGACTCATCCCACGAGGGATATGTTCTTTAAAAACATGAAGAGGCAAATGCCTGAAATTGTCTGGACGGGTAAAGCCACCAAACAACTTCTAAAGCTCCCCACCGCTGACGGTGACGCGATAGAGGAGGGGGTGGAAGAACTGCAAAAGTGGCCGAACATTCCACACCTGAACGTGAAGAAGCTGACGGATGACAAGAAAGGGCGGTGGCGGTTAGCAGTAGGCAACTACCGGGTTCTCTGGACGGTAATCAAAGGGGAACCCGTGATTATCGAGGTGCTGGAAGTGCTGAAACGAACCACAACAACCTACAAAAAACGCTAACAGGAGCGGCGGGGAAACCCGCCGGAACCTGCCTCTTCATGAATGGCTAAGCACTGAACCTCACAATGACGAGAGTAATCATGAGCAAAGTACAATATGTGACTGACGAGAACGGCAACCGGATCAGCGCCATTATCCCTATCAGCCTGTTTAACCGGCTGGTGGCACAAAGCGATCTGGACGAGCTGTATGAATCCGTGCCCGTTGAGGCGGGCGAAAGCGACGTTGAGACGTACCCTCACGAGGTCGTCAAGCTGCACCGGAAGGAGGGCGTACCCATGCACGTTGCCTGGCGCCTGTTCCGGGGGCTGTCGCAGGAAGACGTGGCCAAAGAGCTGGGCATCACACAAGCCGGTGTCTCGAATATGGAGAAGCGCAAGAAACCCCAGAAGACCACGCTAGAGAAGCTGGCGGCGCTGTATAACTGCCGCGTCACCCAACTGGTACTGGATTAAGCGCCAATGGCTACGTTTGAAGATGCACAACGTATGGAGCGCCTTTACCCGGATACCTTCGCCGCACCTGGCCAGACCGAACTGGATTCGGTTGTGGTCGGGTCAGCGTGAAAGTCTGCGTAGATCGGGAGCGTTTCTGGGTGGCGGTGACGGCTGTCGAAGGTGACACCGTAACGGGACGTATCAACAACGATCTGTTGCATACGGCCAGACATGGCCTGCGCGACGGGGATAGCGTCACCTTTGAGAAGCGCCATATCTACGACGTGCTTGATGAGGAACGCGATCAGCTGCTCGCCGCCACACCGTTCCCGCACGAGGAAGGTGAAGCTATGTGCCAGCGTATCGCCAGTGAGTTTCATGCACGGGGCGGGAAGGCCGATCTTGCCGTCTCTGCGGCGCTGGTGAAGGAGTTCTACGCTTGGACACGCCTACACCAGGAGATTAGCCAGCAGGGTGTGATGGTCATGCAGATGCGCATTACGCACCTGTCGAAGAGTCATTGAGGAGAGAAGATGGAACAGGAAATACCGCTCTTCCCGTGGAGTACGCCGTTTGATCCGTCGCAGGAAACCTACATTCATGATGGAGTGTATGCCCGGTTCGACGGCTACCAGGTCTGGATACGCACCGATGCGGGTGACTCTATCGCGCTGGATGACGCGACGCTGGGCTTGTTGCTGCAATATCGTGGACGGGTGGAGGACGTGCTGAAAAAGGCGGAGAGCCCGCCGGAACCGGCACATTAACCAATAAGAAAGGCGCCCGAAGGCGCCTTTTGTTTTCGTATCAGTCAAAAAACTTACTGATTTGTTCTAAAAGCTCGAGCGCCAGTTTTGCAACGACGATCAGGCCTTTCAGAACGATGATTAATTTACTAATCATACGTACCTCCAACGATGCGGAGGGAGAGCACCGACGTCTACTCCAAATGGCCTGTTACATCGGTTTTTTTCTCTTACGTGTCAGCTAAAGAGAGCACTCCAACCTATGAGAGCACTTTGTATCGCGGTACCACCCGTTCTACAAAGCCAGGGCTTTTGGTGTGTTTTGTATCTAAACGTCGTTTGCCGCGACCAAAATATTCGCGTATCATTTTTCCTGTCAGCTAAAGAGAGTACCCCCCGGTTGAGTTACCAGCTCATCCGGAACCGCAAAGACCCGACCTTACCAGTCGGGTTTTTTGCGTCTGGTCTTTCTAACTCTATGACTGACAGTGATTATTCTAAAGGAGTTTATTTCCTGAACAAGAGTTGATTTTGAGGTTAAATTGAGGTTGTCAAGCAATAAAAAATCGCAAGTGCCCGTACCGTAAGGCTTGGATGTCATGTCAATATTTCAGAAAAAAATGAAAATTTGATCGACTGCTGATTTCTTCAGCTTTTGTGTCAAAAAGCGCGTCAAACCTATGCTCCATCGGTGTCAAAAGTGAAGTTTTCCCCTCTAAATTTCAAAAATAAGGCCCCAAAAGGAGCCTTATTTATGCTGGCGGATCGGTTACTGGCCCATTTTCGGCAGGGCTGGTCTGTGCGCAGGAGTTTGCTTCGTTTCCGTTGGTGGCGTCTGCACGGTCTGAGGTGCGTGTTGCACCGGTACTTCCTCTACAACCGGCGTAACAGGTTTCGCTGTTACCACGTCACTTTCTGGCTGGTGGACGGCTGACCCAGCAGGGCCAGCAACTCATTGATCAGGATGTTTCGACGCACCGATGGCGTACCGGCCAGATACGCAGGGTGCTGATCCAGCATGATGAGCGTATCCAGTACGCCACACTCTTTAAGCAACATCCCGCCCGCTACGCACTGCGTAACCAGCAGGCCCTTACCAGCGGTATCGGCCTGTAGCATGTTGTTAAGGTATTCAGCAGCCTCTGTAACCAGATCAGAAACGTCGATACGGGCGGCAATAGCCTGCGGGGTTTCCAGTGAGGAACCGATGTAACCACGGCTGATCACGGCCTTCACGTCCGAGTCTGGCATCGACTGCACGTCTTCAATGTGACGTTCACGCGCCAGCAGGGTGCGGAAGTGGCTAACCATCAGGTGAATGCCGTGTTCATGGGTGCTGAAGTCCACGATCTCGTCGCCGGTGCTGATGATGGCGTAATCGGCGGTAAACTCGCCCAGGTCAACGACCAGCGTCTTATGCTCTTCCGGGTAGGACTGGTTACCTTCCTCACGGGTGGCGCAGTAGTAATAGGCTGGCAGGGCTTCCGGGTAGACGGTAACGGACATGATGACCGGGGGCTCATACGCGCCGTACGCGTTGGTGCAGCCGCCCATGAGGTTGTCTTTTTTGGCCTGAATACGGGTCAGGTTAACCGGCTGCGAGGCGTCGCCGCGGTTATAGAACTGTTCCACCGGCAGGGTGCAGCCAACCACGCACGCTACACCGCCAGATTCGCTTTAGACATCGTATCAACGGCCAGAACGGAGTTGGTAGGCCGGATCTAGGGTAGTCAGTGGTTTGGTAGGGTTACGACGCACGGTAAAGCGGTTTCCCAGACGCTGTTGCTCATGTGAGAGGAACCGAACCCGGCGGAGGCATCTTGCTCGATCAGTGAGGGCTGGTGGGTTTCATACAGGGCACCTTCAGCGTCATGGAACGAACAGGCGATGTTGCCGCTGCCGTCGTCTAGTGCTACCAGCGCAATAAATGGCTATTCAGGGTTAGGATGTTCTGCCGCTGCTTTAATTTTTTTAACGTTCATCTTCTTTGCTCCTTGATGTCAGATGAGGCTGATAAGCCAGACGACATGATAGCCGTAAGTGGCTCTCAAAAGAACCTATTTTCCTCTAAAAAAACTGAATAATAATTCGCGTCGCGGAGCTCTTCACGTCGCCACCACATTTTAAGGTACTGAAATTCCATAAAATGGCTAAAAATGGGCAAAAAAAGCAAACAGGGATTTTGTGGTATTAATACGGGGCGATTGTACGCTTCATATGCGACCGAACCGGTGCCTGTTTTTGTTTCTGGTTTACAGATTAATAGATAGGAAAAATCGTTAGGATGTTTTTAAGCGGGCATAACAGAGGCGCGGGCGTGGCAAAGACGGACTGGCAGTATCACATAGCTAACTACCTGGAGCAGTACGCCAGCACGCTGACGCTCGCGCAATATGCCGAGGCTAACGGTCTTAACCCGAATACCGTCCGTCGTGAAATGAAGCCCGCTATCAACGTGGCGCAGGCCAACCAGCCCGCCGGTAAGAAACCCGCCAGCAAGAGCAAGAAGCCCCCGAAAACCCCCGACGAACCGGCCCCTGTCCTGAAGGTCGGCAAGGTGCTGCGCGCGGAAGTCCGCCAGATGTCCGCCGACCAGCGGGCCGCCCGAAAACGTGATCAAAACAGTGATCAAAACAGTGATCAAAACGGTGGTGATCAAAATTCTGATCACAATCAGGCTGATCACAATAAGGGGCGGGGAAAGCGGGAGCCCGCACCCGGCAAGGCGTCCGGGGGGAGGTAAGGGCAAAAAAGCGGGGGGCGACACACACGCTGATCACCCGGCCAGCACGCGTGATCAGAATTTCCGGGATCATTCACCGACGCGCCCAAATGATGCCGCGTTGCCCGCGTTATACGGCGAGGTGGGCGGCACCCATAACATGGATTTCGGCGGTTACTGTTCGCTGCTGGAAATGGACGACGACATCGTGGAGCTGGCGCTGGCCACCGGGCTGGATAACCGCGACCTCGTTTTAGCCCAGGGCCGGTACATGACCATGTACCGCAAGCAGAACCAGATCCTCAAGAAGATAGCCGAGGACTACGACAGCTCGCCGTGGGTGGATGAGGAAGGCCAGCCGATGCCGCGCGACCAGGTTGAGGCGCAGGCTATCTTCGGTACCAGCCAGCGCATGACCGAGCTGGAGTCGGCGATCGCCCGCCACAAGCTGGGGCTGATGAAGTTCGAGCTCGACCGGCAGAAACAAGCGCTCGATGCCCGCAAGCAGGCACTGGCCGAGTGGAACCGGCACCCGATGCCGCTGGCCGAACGTATCGAGCATACCCGGGCCATCATGAAACACCGGGTGGACAATGAGCTGTCAGCCCTGGAGACGGCGCGCCTGTTCGACCTGGAGCACCTCGAGTACCCGCCATCGCTGCACGCGGAAATGCTCAAAGAGGTGAGCTGGATAGAGCCTACCGCCCATAAGGAAGGCGGTGTCACTGACGAGGAGCTCGAGGCAGAGTCCCGCGCCTACCGCGAGCAGCAGCGGGTGCGCGAAGAGTGGCTTCTGGCCCGTAATGAAGAGATTACCGGCATCATCGCCAACGAGGCCGCACACCAGGCCGGCGAGCTCCTGCAGGAGGACGACTTCACCGGTACCGACGGTGCAGACGGCGAGGGCGTGCTGGTGGGGGATGTCGTGGACGCATGGACACCGGATGACGCCCTTCCGGACGACGAAGACGACGACCCGAACGCTGAGCCAGAGGAAACCTGGTAATGGCCAAGATACGCTCCATTACCCGCGACCCGCGCTACCGTGACCTGGTGCGCCGGTACCGTTATGACTGGACGACGGCCGCGGTGGAGTGTTCGGTAAACACCCCACCTGGCAGCAGGAGCTGATCCTCAACTCCACGCAGGAAACCGGCGCCAAGACGGCCGTCTCTTCCGGCCACGGTACCGGTAAGTCGGACATGACCAGTATCATGATCCTTATCTACATGCTGTGCTTTCCCGGCGCCCGTGTGGTGGTGGTAGCCAACAAAATCGGCCAGGTACAGCAGGTCGTCTGGAAGTACCTCAAAATCAACTACCGTGAGCTCTGCCGCCGTCACCCGTGGGTGGAGCAGTATTTCGTGCTGACGGAAACGACCTTCTTCGAACGCTCCAGTAAGGGCGTATGGTTCGTCAGCCCGAAGGGTTGCCGTATCGGTAACGAAGAATCCCTCGCCGGTGAGCACGCCAAACACCTCTTCTACATCGTCGATGAGGCCTCTGGTGTCTCGGATAAGGCCTTCGGGGTAATGACCGGCGCTCTGACCGAGGAAGACAACCGCATCCTGCTGCTGAGCCAGCCAACGCGTCCAAGCGGCTACTTCTACGATTGTCACTACAAGCTGGCCAAGCGTCACCCGGGCGACAAGGAAGGCTACACGGCGATCAAGCTCAACTCCGAGCAGTCGCCGCTGGTTACCACGGCGTTTATCCGTACCAAGATCCGCGAATACGGCGGGTCCCGTGACGCGCCGGAATACATGATTAAGGTCCGGGGCGAGTTCCCGCGCACCAGCGCCGCTAACCTGCTGTCACGCGACGAGTGCGAACGCGCCACCAAATCCACACCGAAGCTGGCCAAGGGCTGGGGCTGGCTGCTGCTGGCCGACGTCGGCAACGGCCGCGACAGCTCCGTGGCCACCCTGGTGCGCGTCAGCGGCGATCGCTACGAGCGCCGCGTGGTGCCGGTGTCCGTGAGGGAATGGCCGGGTACTATCGATCCGGTCAACTTCGGCCGTCTGCTGGCCGCTGAGTACACGCCAGACCAGTACCCTAACCTTTCCTATGCCTTTGACGGCGACGGCGTAGGGGCCGATACAGCGACGATTCTGGAGGAGGCCGGGCGGCGGGTGCAGCGCATACGCTGGGGTCAGCCGTGCTTCTCCCAGGACGACAAGAAACGATTCCTCAATAAACGCGCCTACGCCAACATCATGACGCGCGATGCCGTGCGAACCGGCCGCCTGCGCCTCGATCGCCACGAGAAGACCCTCGACCAGGCCTCACGTTTGCCGTGCAAGCTGAACGAGCTGGGGCTCTGGTGCATGATGCCCAAAGAGACAATGCGTAAGGAAATGGGCCTGCCGTCTCCCGATCGCTGGGATACCTATTGCTTCAGCTTCATGGTTGATTATGTTCCGGCTGAAATGGTTATTACCCGCGATATGGTCAAAGAGCGTGAATCGGTGGCGGGATGGGCGAAGGATCTGGTTGCGGAAGATGTCTGATGCCCCGCCTGGGGAAGGGTGCGGCGGGGTGCAGAGACAACACTTATTTTTGCTTCTGACGGGCCTGATATTGGGCGCGGGCCTTCAGAATCTCACTTTCCTTGTAGACCAGCCCGGCGAGCCCGGACAGGGAGCAATCCAGCGGTACCACACCCAGATGCTCGAGACGGTCTGAACGCGGCGCCATGACGCGCGGCGTGCGGATCTCGATGCTGCTGTTTGGGGCGGCGAACGCGATCCCTACGCGTGGTACCCGTACCTTATTGCTGGTTCCATCCGTGAACGTCAGAGTACAGATTGTTTCCGTGCTGCAGGTATTGCGGATCCGGTAGTGAGTCTCACTGTCACCGGCCAGCATTTCACGTTCACGCACGAGCTGGCGCAGCAGCGTGCTGTCGTGGCTCACATCCACGCCCTGGCGCGCGTGACGAATAGCGCGGTCATAGCGGCCCAGAATGCTCGCTTTGGTGTACTTTTTGCTGGTGGTGGCGCTGCCGACGGCAATGGACATCGAGCGCACGCCATGGATCACCTGCGGTACCGGCGCCAGCACAAAAGCATTGCTGGGGAAGCGTACCGGGTCGGCGAGGGTGAGGTCGCGTGCGCGGTTTTCCCACTCCTGCGTCAGGCGCTGCAGGTCCAGAATGATGTCACTGTCAGACAGCACCGCAACGTGACGGTGTTTAACGACAGCAGCCGGGGCCTCCTGTGACTCCGGGTCGGTCCGCTCTTCCAGCGGGATATTCTCTTCTTTTATTTCATGATGGACCGAAAAGCTCTCGATGATCTTTATAGCGGTATTTCGAACGTTCAAAAACTTTTCGTACCGAGCGATGTCGATGGCCATGGTTGGTTTTACCTTTGCCTAATGTAACTTCAGATAAATGCGAGCCTGATACAGATAAATGCGACCTTAATACGGGGGGGTACCGGATCAATACGCCGGGTCATATTAGCTCACAAAAGGACCGTTTAAAATAGCTTAGGAAGTGAATCAAGGCTTTACGCCAGAACTTGGGAGGAACTGGCGTCGATACGGTTTAGCGGCGTTTAACGTCTCTGTTAGCCGCAAAGAGCACCAGGAATAGCCAGAGAATGGCGCCAGCTATGGTGAAGTGTAGTTGAGTATTGAATGCGTGCAGTGCAAGGATGCAAAGAGTTATGCTACATATGCGTACAGCAAGTCGATAAGGAGTATCCGTTAGGAAGTCGAGAGGGAGGGAAATTAAGATTAATCACACTGCGGCCTGGATGGCTATATCTACAGGAACCCGGCTTAGCACTCCACCGGTAAGGAGTCGCTGGCGGTCGTGCGGGCCAGTTCTGTCAGTTGAGTCGCTGGGGTGTATTTAATCTCCTTCATGGCGGCCACGAACAGGCGACGGATTCTGGCTATTTCGCCCTGGAGGCTGTCTGGGATCGCAAACTGATAAATGATCCACGCGGACAAGATATCTGAACCTCCACATACGGCTTCCACGTCGGCGATGTTCGCCGGGAGCTGAAGAGAGGCCCGATTGCGTCCGGTGGCGCGGCTGTAAACAAAGTCAATATTGTTTACCATTTCTCTTACTTCCATTCCTTCGACCTCAACATGTTTCACCCGAGCTGGCGGGTGGGTCATCTTATTCTGTCATATTACTGGGCGTGCGAGCGGTTTCCCGGTGCGATGGCACTGCCGCCAATACTGACAGATATCACTAATATTTGCAGGGTTAACTACATCAGGCCCCTGTAAAACAGGAACCGGCTCACAATATAAAACTTACACAAGTTGACACAGGGTAACATCGAGATTGATTCGGACGAACACACTACCCTCATAAAAAGACTTATTTATCAATTCGGACTAATGGCAGTTATTCCGATTTGACCCCATAATACACAAGCGCAACCGACGCGCCTAATAATTACAAAAAAGTGGAATTTCCTTTATGACGCAGCTCATTAATCCCGACGCCGGGCAACTGTTTCCGGCTGAAATCATAAGCAGCATTGATAGTTTGGATCTCGATGCTTTTTCGCCGGGTGACCTCGGGGACCTCATTCGCCGCGCGCGGCTGCATGGCCATCGTATCGAAAAGCACCCGCGCATCCAGGACGCCATCAGGCAGAACCTCGAGGCGTTTCAGTTCCGCGCCGGTCGCTACTCCGATCGCACGCTGGAATCGCTCACCGGTGCCTGGCAGCGTTACGTCACCTGGTGCAGCCAATATGATGACCGGTCGCCATTACCCGCAGACGTGGCCGACGTGGAAGCCTACCTGACCGAGCGTGCCGGTTCGGTGCATCGCAACACCCTGGCGATCGACCGCTGGGCCATCGGCCGGGTAAGCCGCGCCGCCGGTTGCCCGGACCCCACGACGGATGAGCGCCTGAAGGACACCTTCGCCGCCCTGGTGCGGGCCAAGGTGCAGGCGGAGGAAACGACCGAGCAGGCCTCGGCGCTGCGGGAGCTGCACCTCGATCAGCTGGTGGAGTTGTGGCGTGAATCGCCGCTGCTGGTGTGCAGGCGCGATCTGGCCCTGCTGGTGGTGGCGTATGAAACCCTGCTGCGTGCGTCGGAGGTGGCGCGTATCCGCTGCAGTCACCTGCGCATATCCAGTGATGGCACCGCCATCCTGACGATCCCCATCACGAAAACTAACCACTCCGGCGAACCGGACAAGGCCCCGCTTTCCCGCCAGGGAGTTCGCGTGCTGCTGGACTACCTGACGGCCGCCGGTCGCAAGCTCGAGGGCGATCAGTACCTGTTCGGCAAGGTGACGAAACACAATAATGCCGCCTATGTCAGCGGCCCGCTTTCGGTCGATACGGTGGAGAATATCTTCGCCCGGGCCTGGAAGGCGCTCGGGCTGGAGACGCTCGGGATCCCGCGCTGGTCGGGACACTCCGCCCGGGTCGGGGCCTCGCAGGACCTGGCGGCCGAGGGGTACAACACGCTGGAGATCATGCAGGCCGGGCGCTGGACAAGCGAAAGGATGGTGATCCGTTACTGCCGTGACATTCTGGCCGGAGAGTCGGCAATGGCGCGTCGCCGTGCCAGAAAGTATTAGCAGCGTACCGGGAAGCCGTAAATGGTTAACTTTGATACGCCCGGACGATATAATTGCTCCAGGCTTAAGATAAAGGACGACATTAATTGAGCATCCTATCCACACAGCAACTCCACGAGCATTGCCTTGCCACTACACAACAAGCTATTGAAGTGATTGGGTGGACTAATATCGAAGTTGGCATATTAAGTGAAGAAGAAAAACGCCAGCTTGAAGACGCTAGCTTACAAAGTAACTTGAACTGGCGATGGGCAATGGAGGCTTATAGCGGAAACGCTGATGACGGAATACTGGATATAACCTTAAAGCTGAGCGACCGCGACGCGCCAGAAGAGCTGCAGGCAGTTATCATTTGTAAATACGATCAGCGCCGTGAGCAATTTTTAATTTGCATGTTAGAAAATTTCATTTCGGATGAAGAAACTGAACTGACAGGCAATGTATTAATTATTGCTCTCATCTACGCGACAACTTTCTGCGAAATCGCTGATCTTGACGACATTTATATTAAAGATCCGACAGACGATGCAAAACCACGTTATCGCAGTTATGGATTTGCTCAGGTATGGGATGACCACAATAAGATGTCAGCAAGTGCGCTCGACGTGCTCGATACCATACGCATGAAGGTGAATGGCGTTAACCCTGATGAAGAATGACAACCGAAACCAGCAGTCGACAGGCTGTTTGTTTAATGTACGCGTTTGTTATAAAATTAGTCGTACAGGCTCTGGCCAAAGAGGTTAAAAATGATTAAACAACAAAAAAGAATCACTTCTGATAAAGCTATTGCTGGTGCGAAACGCTCTCTCGCCTTCTGGGCTTCCATCGACGGCAACAAACTTGCCAGAGTAGGCCTGAAGGAAAAAGACATGGATATGGTCGGGCCGAAGAAAGGCGTAAAGCCAGTAAGCCACGGATAATATTCATTATCCCGATCAGACAGTAAGGCTCCCACTGGGAGCCTTTTTCATTATGACCATTCGGAGCTGCTACTACGCACGCAGGATCATGTTGCGGAAACGCCTTTGGACATCTTTTGACAGGTGTTGGTTGAACTCCCACGCAAGCGCATAGCCTTCATCACCACCTACTTCATTTTCGAAACCACAAGTCTGGAAATAGCTGACGTAATTATCAAGCAAGTAATCATGCACCTCTGACCTGCTCCCCGTTGATTAGTACACCCCGATGTTAGTAATGTCTTCATAAGCCACATGAGGACATCCCCATGAAGAAGCGTTTTTCCGACGAACAGATCATCAGTATTCTCCGCGAAGCCGAAGCTGGGGTACCCGCCCGTGAACTCTGCCGCAAGCATGCCATTTCCGATGCCACGTTTTACACCTGGCGTAAGAAGTATGGCGGTATGGAGGTGCCTGAAGTTAAGCGCCTGAAGTCGCTTGAGGAAGAGAACGCCCGCCTCAAGAAGCTGCTCGCTGAAGCCATGCTGGATAAGGAGGCGCTTCAGGTGGCTCTGGGGCGAAAGTACTGACGACAGACCAGAAGCGGGAAGCTGTGGTGTTGATGTGTGATGCGACCGGTCTGTCGCAACGTCGTGCCTGCAGGCTTACAGGTTTATCCCTGTCGACCTGCCGCTATGAGGCTCACCGTCCGGCTGCTGATGCGCATTTATCAGGGCGCATCACTGAGCTGGCACTGGAGCGCAGGCGTTTTGGCTACCGACGCATCTGGCAGTTACTGCGCCGTGAAGGCCTTCATGTTAATCACAAGCGCGTGTACCGCCTTTACCACCTTAACGGGCTGGGCGTAAAACGCAGACGACGTCGTAAAGGGCTGGCAACAGAACGTCTGCCGCTGCTCCGTCCGGCGGCGCCCAATCTGACCTGGTCGATGGATTTTGTCATGGACGCACTTTCCACCGGTCGCAGGATCAAGTGCCTGACCTGCGTGGACGACTTCACGAAGGAGTGTCTGACGATTACCGCCGCATTCGGGATTTCAGGCGTTCAGGTCACGCGAATTCTGGACAGCATTGCACTGTTTCGAGGCTATCCGGCGACGATAAGAACGGACCAGGGGCCGGAGTTTACCTGCAGAGCACTTGACCAGTGGGCTTATGAGCATGGGGTGGAGCTGCGGCTTATCCAGCCGGGCAAGCCAACACAGAACGGATTTATTGAAAGTTTTAACGGACGATTCAGGGATGAGTGGCTCAATGAGCACTGGTTCAGCGATATAGTTCACGCCAGGAAAACGATTAATGACTGGCGGCAGGATTATAACGAGTGTCGTCCACATTCATCGCTGAACTACCAGACTCCGGCTGAATTTGCAGCGGACTGGCGAAACGGGAAATATGAAGAAAAACCAACCGACATTACTAACTGAAGGTTGTATCTAATCCTGGGGGCAGGTCACATGAATGGAAATCTTACTCGCACTTATCATCGCCCCGTTCCTGTTGCCTATGTAGTATGGGAACGTTATTTTCGTATTTTCCCGCTGTCCTATTTCGGCATTGAGAACGTCCAGCTAATCGCTAAATGGGAAAGCACCGAATGGCGCGTACAGGTGTTTGCACACGAGGGAATGACCAGCAATGAATGGATCAGAGTTAATAACCGCCAGCTGGAAGTTATCCGCGCTGAGCTACGCCAGACAGATATCGAATCTTTATCCAGCATGTTATCTTTTGCACTTCCCATAACGTCATGATCTATAAAGAAATTAACCGAATCGAAGAGCCCGTTTATCACTGGGCCCTGCGCTAAAGAAATCAGGCTATAAGATAATCATAAAAAAAGAGGGGTCGAGCCCCTCTTGGATTATGCAAAACCTTCCAACATGGAAAGCTGAAAAAGTTGCCATTTTGAAATGACCTCAGTCAGCACATCTTCCGGAAGGTAGTCTCTGCTTTCCGGAACAATAATCCAAGCTTCAGAGCGTAAATCCCAACAACATGTATCCTGATCCCAGTCGGCAAGCACACGGTGATTACAATCAACAAGAGCGTAGTAGTAACCGACGCCAGCAACCCCCACATAAAACTTGGTGATCCAGATACGACGATGACCTAAACGGTCCTGAAGAAAACTCACTGCTGCATATGCAGTTACAAAACTAATCATTACTTTGTTCATAATTGATATCCTTATCAGTTGAACGTTTATATTTATACCAAATGACTTCATGTCGCTAAGTGGTCTAAAGTTAGCACGCGTAATGTGACGCATAGGAATTACCGGACGACCATAGCCGGAACTTCCGAAAATCTTCCTATTTCAATTATCCGGAAGCAGGAAGTTCTCTACTATGCTTACATCCTGACTACAACACCCGTAACGCCTACCCGTTAAATTCTGCTAACTGTCTATATTGTACCATGGTTATGTTTTACGTTTCATAAATCTGAGTAAAACACAAGGTTGATCCGGGACTACCTTTTTTCGGATCTCAGCATTAAAAGAGAGTCGAAAGCCTATACATCACATATCCATATGCCTGGCATCTGCATAAGTCAGGCATACGCATATCTATCACATCTGCATATGTGACCCCTATACATATGCTATGCATCTGCCTATACTTGGCATATGTACACACCCGGTGCAATGAACATCGTTTCGGATATGTGCCACATATCCACACAGACTCGGGAGAGAACACCATGAGAACAGTATCCATTTTTAAAAACGGCAACAACCGCGCCATCCGTCTGCCCCGCGATCTGGATTTTGAGGGGGTGAGCGAGCTGGAGATCGTCCGGGAAGGGGACAGCATCATCCTGCGCCCTGTCCGGCCGACCTGGGGCTCGTTCGCGCAGCTGGAAAAAGCAGATCCGGACTTTATGGCGGAGCGTGAGGACGTTGTCACCGACGAAGGACGATTTGACCTGTGAACAAGATTTATATGCTCGACACGAACATCTGCTCATTCATCATGCGCGAGCAGCCGGAAGCCGTCCTGAAGCGCCTGGAGCAGGCGGTGCTGCGCAGCCAGCGCATCGTTGTCTCGGCCATCACTTATTCCGAGATGCGCTTCGGCGCCACCGGGCCGAAGGCCTCACCGCGGCATATCGAGCTGGTCGACGCGTTCTGCGCCCGCCTCGATGCCATCCTGCCCTGGGACCGCGCCGCGGTGGATGCGACTACAGAAATCAAGGTGGCGCTGCGCCTCGCGGGTACACCGATCGGGCCGAACGACACGGCGATCGCCGGGCACGCCATTGCCGCCGGCGCGGTGCTGGTGACGAATAATGTGCGGGAATTTGAGCGGGTGCCGGGTCTGGTGCTGGAAGACTGGGTAAGATAACGCTGTAATACAAAACAGGCGGTCTGGCGCTGCCGGACACTCTTTCAGTCAGCGGTATATAAAGGAATAAAAGATGCCTCTGATCACGCGGCTTATGCTGCAAAACTTTAAAAAGTTTCCGGAACTGGATCTGCGCTTCACTCATGACCGTAACATTCTGGTCGGTGACAACGAGTCCGGGAAAAGCACGATTCTGCTGGCCCTTGACCTTGTGCTGAGTGACAGCCGGCACCGGGTCGAGGCATTGGGTGTGGAATCGCTCCTGTCCCAGTCAGCAGTCAGGCATTTTCAGGAAGGTGAGCGCCGCGCCGAGCTGTTACCCGTGCTGACAGCTGACGTTTTCCTGAGTAATGGGGGAGATCCTGACCTGAACGGCAGGCAAAATCTGGCGGGTATCGATGCGGATGGACTCAGAATGCGCATTGCACCAATGACGGAGGAATACGGTCAGGATATTCACAATGTACTACAGCAGGATCCCGATAATTTTCCCTATGAATACTATTCCGTGCGGTTCAGCACCTTCTCCGGTGGTCATTTCGCCGGCTTCAGACGCTATCTGCGCCATCTGCTGTTAGACAGTGCACGCATCGATAACGAGCACGCCGCACAGGAATATACGCGCACAGTTTACAGCGTCAATGTGCCGGTGGCCGATCGTTACCGGCTTGAAAACAGTTACCGGCAACAGAAAATGCTCTTCTGCACCCGGCATCTGTCAGCCATAAACGACACGCTGGAAACGTATCAGTTTGGCGTGCGTTCCGGTGCTAAATCAGGTCTTGAGGCGAATCTGGACATTACCGAGGACGGTATTTCCATTCGTCACCGTGGAAAAGGAAGGCAGTGCTTCATCAAAACAGAGTTTGCGCTGCAGCGCCATCAGCAGCAGGGAGAGCTCCACGCACTGTTGCTTGAGGAGCCGGAGAATCATCTCAGCCATGTCAGTATGAAGAGGCTAGTTAATCAGCTTGCCACTGAACGGCAGACGCAGGTATTTATTGCCACACACAGCAGCCATATCTCCTCCCGCCTCGATCTGCGTAAGGCAATCCTCCTCGGATCTACCCGGCCGGTACTGATGAATGAACTTTCCGCTGAGACTGCCGCCTTCTTCATGAAAGCACCGGATAATAACGTGCTGGAATTTGCGCTGGCCAGACGTGTACTGCTCGTGGAGGGGGATGCTGAGTTTATTCTGATTGAGGCCTTTTATCGCCGCCTGTATGGCAGGGCGCCGGAGGATGACGGGGTTCACATCATCGCTATCGGCGGAACGAGTTTCCGTCGTTATCTTGAACTGGCCCGTCTTCTGGAAAATCGCGTCGCGGCCCTTCGTGATAATGACGGAAACTATCAGCAAAACTGCGATGAACGCTATGCTGACGTGCTGTGTTCCCGCACCCGGGTATTTGCTGATCGCGACAACACCCGATCCACATTTGAAATCTGCCTGTATCAGGATAACGCTGCTCTGTGTGACGCGCTTTTCCGCGGAACCCGCCGAACACTCACGGTGCAGGAATACATGCTGGCCAATAAGGCAGAAGCAGCATTCCGGCTGTTACAGCTGCACGCCGAAGAGCTGACGGTACCTGATTATATTCAGGAGGCACTGGCATGGATAAGAGAGTGATATTTGCGGTTGCCGGCTCGGGCAAGACCACGCTGCTGATACGGCGGTTGAGTGAGGACCGGAGAACGCTGATCCTGACCTTCACCGTGAATAATGAAGCGCATCTGCGGGCGCAGATTATCAGACGTTTTGGCTTTATCCCGGACGGGATCAGGGTGATGACCTGGTTTGAGTTTCTGCACGGTTTTTGCTTCCGGCCTTTCCTGCAGGAGCGGCTGGCATCGCGTGGCCTGAGCTTCGACCGACCCCCTCCCGGAATACCGCGCACGAATGCCCGGCATTATCAGGATCCCGCCGGACGGCTATATCACCGGAGGCTCGCAAACTTGCTGACAGCCCGGGGGCTGCTGCCGGATATCCGTACCCGGCTTGCCCGTTACTACGATGAACTGCTTCTCGATGAAGTCCAGGACTTTGCCGGACATGACTTTGATTTTCTGCTGGAGCTCTGCCGTGCGGAAATCACTGTGCTGTGTTGCGGTGATTTTTATCAGCATACCTTTGATACAAGCCGTGACGGCAACGTTAATTCAACGCTGCACGATGACATTACGCGATATGAGGCCCGCTTCGCCGCAGCAGGTTTCATGGTTGACCGCAACACGCTCAACCGAACATGGCGTTGCTCGGCTTCGGTGTGCGAGTTTATCACCGGGCAACTGAACATCCGTATCGCTGCCCATGGGATACATGCCACCCTGATTGAAACGATCACAGATGCAGAGCACACAGCCACCCTGCACGCCGATAATACGGTGATTAAGCTCTTCTATCGTGAACATCACCGTTACGGCTGCTATTCCATGAACTGGGGCGTCAGCAAAGGGCTCGATCACTTTCAGGATGTCTGCATTGTGATGGGGCCCGCCCACTGGAAGCTTCTGACCCGTCAGGAACTGGCAGCCCTTCCACCGTCGTCCCGTAACAGGCTGTACGTGGCATGCTCACGGGCGCGCGGCAACATTTATTTTGTTCCGGAAACTCATCTGCGCCGATTCCGAAATTGAGTTAGCTGCTTCTCAGTAGGGCACAAATCAGTAAAAAGCGAGGGTCATCGACGGAAATACCGGCTGGACAGGTGCGGTTCCGGTTCTCGCTTTCCGGAACCTGGCTGACAATATGTAACATTATCATTAAATTCAATTATGCCAGTTATTTTCATTCGCAAAATGTGAATAATGTGGCATACACGCCAGCATGAAATTATTGTTAACATTTTAAGTTCTGGATGGTTTTTCACTTGTTCAGTTAAAAGTGCAGGTCATTGAAAACATTGTACGGTTTTATTGACCGGAGACTATTTCATCATCGCGGATAATGAGCGGAATTAACTGTCCATTATATCTTGGCCAGACAGAAAACATGGTATAGTCGGTGATGGATGCTGAAGTTTAGTAATTTCAGAAATAATTTAATTTGAGATGCCATGACAATGGTTTTTCTGATTTACCAGAGCTGAAAATATGGCATACTGCAGATGTTACCTGACTGCACTCATACCGGGTAACGGACTGTGTATTGTGATGATTTTTTTATTACAGGAGGGGGTGATCGTGATCTATAAGATTTGCCAGGTAATTGACGGGGAGTACGTCTGCGACATTGATATCAGTGTGGAAGAATGGAAAAATCTGTTAATGAATGAAAAGGTTTTTGACTCTAAAAGTATTGAGGCGTTAAAAAAATGGTATATTGAACCAAATCATTCCTGCACATGTTTTGATATAGGCAAAAAGTACGACCAGCACAGTATGAGTGCTAATGGCGTTATTAACGGGCTCGGTGGTAGAGTTCAAAAAGAGCTAGGAAGGTTTGAAGTTAAAGGGATCGGTAATATAGCACCTGGCACAAAATTCATTACAGTCATGAAGAGTAAAGAAACCGGTGAAAAACCAAAAAGATACTTATGGACTATTCGTGATGAACTTGTTCAGGCAATTAAAGAGCTAGATTTATTTGGTGCGGAAGAAATAACCATCAATGAGTATTGCTCAGACGATGAGTTGATCAACGCCATGGAAGCGAATAATACATTTGATATCGCCCAGACATTTGAATATACAGGGGAAGCTAAACCAAAGAAACATGCAATTGAAGTAAAAAATGGCGTCTCGTACCCAAGAAATAAAGGGGTTTCGAAAAATGCACTGAACAAAGCAGGTTACAGATGTGAAGTCGATGGTGAACACCCAACCTTCAGAAGGCGTAACTCTTCCCTGAATTATACTGAACCTCATCACATTGTACCTATGTCCAAACAGGATGATTTTAACACTTCGCTTGACGTCGAAGAAAATATAATATCGCTGTGTTGCAATTGCCATAAGCAAATTCACCTCGGCCAGGGATATGAAGAAATGCTTGAGAAAATATATAATGAGAGAAAGGAGTTATTAAAACAGGTAGCTATCGATATATCTCTGGAGGATTTGATTCGCTATTATAAAGGCGAGAACAGGTGAGTGTTATTCAATAGTAATGTTTTTACCTTGCTTGCAGAGAAGGTCATTATTTCCTGGTAGTTACCGATTTGGCGCGTAAAAATACAAAACCCGAAATTAATCGGGTTTGAATTATATAAAGATTAACAGACTCCCGCGCCCAGGAGCGATGTAAAATCACGCTTGTCGTGACGTTTCTGCAATGTTTACTTTTGACTATCAAGCCATTTATTCATCTGCTCAATTTCACCTTTTTGAGCTTTAATGATGTCCTGCGCGAGCTTTCTCATTTCCGGATCTTTTCCGTATTTTAGCTCGGTCTCAGCCATTGCTATTGCCCCTTCATGGTGCGCTACCATGCCTTTCGCAAAAGCCTTGTCGGGATCGGATTCATTTACGGCAGCCATCATTTTGTCATGCATGTCTTTCATGCCAGCCATATATTCCTGTGACGAAGCCGAGGTAGACATATCAGTCATTTTCATTTCTGAATGTTCTGCTGAAATCGCTGGCAGGGATAACATTAATACTGCAAATAAAGTGTTTCTGGCTTTCATAAAAAATATCCTTTTAGCGTTGATACCCGTTAACTGTAGCAGAATCTGATAAAAATGCCCCCTGTAGGGGGCAAAGATGTTGCCATATATCCGGTTACGGAAAAATCTATCAAGGAAATAAGGACAGCACAGATACTTCCCTAGCCGTCAGCCTGCACTGAGCATGCGACGATGCGCTTCGGCCATGGCCTGATGTGGGCCAGACTGACCGTTATTCATAAATTCATGGGCAACTGCAGCTCTTTCATGCTCATTCATTGCCGCTAATGACTTCGACGGCCCGGTAGGGGAAACGGTCTGACTTCCCATCATCCTCTGATGACTTTCCACCATTTTCTGGTGCGCATCCGCCGACCCGTTCGTCATGGTTTCATGAGCAATAATGGCCTGTTCATGCTGGTCCATACCGGCCATACGAGGTGCAGTCCCCTGGATCCCGACAGGAGCCGCAGCAGACTGCATCTGGTGAGCAGGTGCCTGTGCATTGTTGACCCGCTCATGGATATTCACGGTTTCAGTGGCCCCGGCCGAAGAAATTAAGCCAAAGCCCAGCAAGGATGCTAATACGATATTTTTCATGATAACTCTCCATTTCTTAATTAGTGATGTCCGGGGGAGTACAACCGGTGTTTTCAGTTCCATAACTGAAACAGGTTCGGAAGTGTTTATTTCTCCGGGAGGGGACTGGATATTCATTTCCTGGCGTACACTGACGCCGGATATTGATAAAGCAATCCAGCCTTCCTGATAAGTTGCACTAATTATATCGAATGGCTTCTGTTTGCTGCATGACAGGCTAATGACATCTTTGTCATTTAAATCTTTATTCTCAGTACTGGGTGTCCGGAATAATTTTCTCCAGTCTGGGCACGGATAAGATAAAACGCGTTGAGTGTACGTCCGATTCCACCTGCACTCTTCCGTGATGTGCTTCCACGATTGACTTCACAATCGCAAGGCCGATGCCGCTGCCTTCTCCTTTTCGTTGTCTGGACGGATCCACCCGATAAAAACGGTCAAACAACCTTGATAAATGCTCTTCAGGGATTGGTTTCCCCGGATTTTCAATCACAAGATTAAAAAAACTCTCCTGCTCCCTTATTGAGACGGTGATTGCTTGTCCCTCTGGGGTATAACGCAGGGCGTTGGATAACAGATTATTGATCGCTCTTCTGAACATTTGTGGATCTCCCTCAACCAGGCAGGGCATCCCGTTAAATTTGAGCATAATATTGCGTTCTTCGGCCCAGGCTTCGAAAAACTCGAAGACTTTCATGACTTCTGCTCTGAGGTCAAACCGAACCCTGTCAGGTATCAGCTGATTATTGTCCGCCTGTGCCAGGAACAGCATGTCGCTGACCATTTTGGTCATCCGGTTATACTCTTCAAGGCTGGAATAGAGGACATCCTCAAGTTCCTTCTGCGTTCGATCCTGACTCAGAGCTATTTCAGTCTGCGTCACCAGATTGGTGATGGGGGTTCTGATCTCGTGCGCGATATCGGCAGAGAAATTGGCCTGGCGGGTAAAAACATCCTCAATCTTTCCAATCATATGATTGAACGAGATAACCAGCTGCTCCAGCTCAATGGGAACGCGTGTCGGTTCCAGCCGCGCATCAAGATTCTCGGAGGTGATGTTTTTAATGGCATTGCTGACATTACGAAGGGGCAGGTGCCCCTGACGGACAGCAATGCGAATGATCAGAACAATCAGCAGGCTTATCACGACGGCAATCGCAATCAGATTTTTTTTCAGCGCATCGAGGTAATGGAGATGGAAATTAATGGAGAGGCCAGTCAGCATGACATAGTTCTGCTGTTTGCCCTGAAATGTCGCCTGGCCAGAGGAGGCGATAATCCGGTACGTTTCCATCTTCATTCCAGACCCGGTATCCATCGCTCTCGCAGGATCCTCCACCGTCCAGAGAAAGACATCCCGTGCGCGGCTGTGCTCGCTAAAATCGGCTGAATTCACGGCCGGGCGTAGTGCTGCCCCCTGCGCAGAACTGTACAGCACCTCACCCCGGGGATTGAGGAGCAAAAGGGCAACGTTGCGGTAGCTGGCGATCGATTCCTTTATTTTGCTTACTTTTTTTTCATCCGGATCTGCCGGGGACTGGAGTATACGGCTCAGTGTGGTGCTGATTTGTTGCAGATCGCTGACATCCTGCTCGGCAAAATGCTTTTCAACAGAATGGAGCATAAACCAGGTGAAGGCGATAAACGCCAGTATTGTGGACAGGCTGATAAAAAAGGTCAGCCGCAGAGCGAGTGAGAAAGGTCGTC
The DNA here is from genome assembly GCF_037150775.1 of Leclercia sp. M50. NCBI lineage: Bacteria > Pseudomonadati > Pseudomonadota > Gammaproteobacteria > Enterobacterales > Enterobacteriaceae > Leclercia > Leclercia sp. M50. Next base: position 21,952 of record NZ_JBBCPK010000026.1, on the reverse strand, counting down.
TGGACGGTTTGCTATGCATCCGGGATCTCCAGCATGTAGCCCACGCCCCGCACTGTCTGGATCAGTTTTGTCCCGTAATCGTTGTCTATTTTAGCGCGGAGTCGCTTTACTGCGACATCAATCGCGTTAGTGTCGCTGTCAAAATTCATGTCCCAGACCTGAGAGGCAATCAGGGAGCGGGGAAGAACTTCTCCCTGATGGCGAATGAAGAATTCCAGCAGGCTGAACTCTTTACTGGTGAGCACAATGCGGTTCCCGGCGCGGCTGACTTTTCTGGATACGAGATCAACCGAGAGGTCAGCCACTTTAAGCTGGCTTTCCGTGATCATCGTGTTTCCCCGCCTGAGGAGGGTTCTTACCCGGGCGAGCAGTTCAGCAAACGCAAAGGGCTTCACCAGATAATCGTCCGCACCCAACTCAAGTCCTTTGACCCTGTGTTCAATCGTGCCAAGGGCCGTCAGCAGTAATACCGGCATCCCCTTTCCGGCACTGCGCAGCATACGGATGATATCCCAGCCGTTTACATCAGGCAGCATGATATCCAGGATGACTAAATCATAATCGGCTGTCATGGCAAGATGATATCCGGTCAGACCATTATCAGCATGATCCACGACGAACCCCGCCTCTGTCAGCCCCTTGCTGAGATATTCACCTGTTTTAATTTCGTCTTCAACGATTAATATTTTCATCATGCTCCCCGGCTGGCTACTAATGTCATTTTATTGCGCCCACGATCGTTATCAACGGATTACAGCAAAAATGACAACATTGTCATTATCCTGTCACCCGGCAAACAGAGAGCGTTCGGTAAAGTATCCCTATCAATACTCTGGACTTCGTTTGAACCATTTACCAGGTCTGCCTGTACGAGAAGCGTTATGTTCAAATTAAAATTACTCAGCATCAGTACCATATTCATCCTGGCAGGTTGTGTTTCTCTGGCACCTGAATATCAGCGTCCGCCAGCTCCGGTTCCCCAGCAGTTTTCATTGTCTAAAAACAGTCTGACGCCTGCGGTAAACAGCTATCAGGATACGGGCTGGCGAAACTTTTTTGTCGATCCCCAGGTCAGCAGGCTGATCGGTGAAGCCCTGAATAATAACCGTGATTTGAGAATGGCGGCCCTGAAGGTTGAAGAGGCCCGGGCCCAGTTCAACGTCACGGATGCAGATCGTTATCCCCAACTGAATGCCTCATCCGGGATCACATACAGCGGTGGTCTGAAAGGTGACAAGCCGACCACACAGGAGTACGACGCGGGTCTGGAGCTCAGCTATGAGCTCGATTTTTTTGGCAAACTTAAGAACATGAGTGAGGCTGATCGCCAGAACTACTTTGCCAGCGAAGAAGCCCGTCGTGCCGTACACATCCTGCTGGTCTCCAACGTTTCACAGAGCTATTTCAGCCAGCAACTGGCGTACGAACAACTCCGTATTGCGCGGGAAACGCTGAAAAATTATGAACAGTCTTATGCATTCGTTGAGCAACAACTGGTGACCGGGAGTACGAACGTTCTGGCGCTTGAACAAGCCAGGGGGCAAATCGAAAGTACCCGCGCCGAAATAGCCAAACGAGAAGGCGATCTGGCTCAGGCAAACAATGCCCTGCAACTGGTGCTGGGAACGTACCGCGCAGTTCCGTCAGAAAAAGGGATGAAAGGTGGGGAGATCGCACCAGTAAAATTGCCACCAAATCTGTCGTCACAAATATTGCTGCAGCGTCCGGATATTATGGAAGCGGAATACCAGTTGAAAGCGGCTGATGCTAATATTGGCGCAGCGCGAGCGGCTTTTTTCCCGTCCATTACCCTGACCAGTGGCCTCTCCTCAAGCAGTACGGAGCTGTCCAGCCTCTTTACGTCAGGAAGTGGAATGTGGAATTTTATTCCTAAAATTGAAATTCCTATATTTAATGCTGGCAGGAACAAAGCCAATCTGAAGCTGGCTGAAATTCGCCAGCAACAGTCCGTGGTTAATTACGAACAAAAAATTCAGTCAGCCTTTAAGGATGTTTCCGACACGCTTGCGCTGCGCGACAGCCTTAGCCAGCAACTTGAGTCACAGCAGCGTTATCTTGATTCACTTCAGATAACTCTACAGCGTGCCAGAGGATTGTATGCAAGTGGTGCTGTCAGTTACATCGAAGTGCTGGATGCAGAACGTTCCCTCTTCGCGACGCAGCAAACCATTCTCGATCTTACCTATTCCCGACAGGTTAACGAAATTAATCTGTTTACCGCGCTGGGTGGCGGTTGGGTAGAGTAAATTTATTCAATTAATCAGGAAATTAAAAATGCATAATTCACTTAAAGCCGTTTTATTTGGTGCCTTTTCTGTCATGTTTTCTGCCGGTCTTCATGCTGAAACACATCAGCATGGCGATATGAATGCTGCCAGTGATGCTTCGGTACAGCAGGTTATCAAGGGCACCGGTATCGTTAAAGACATTGATATGAATAGTAAAAAGATTACCATTTCGCACGAAGCAATCCCGGCGGTGGGCTGGCCTGCAATGACCATGCGCTTCACTTTTGTTAATGCAGACGACGCTATCAATGCCCTGAAAACCGGCAACCATGTCGATTTCTCGTTTATTCAGCAGGGCAATATCTCCTTACTCAAAAGCATTAACGTTACGCAATCCTGATTAACAGTCCGGAGCGAATACATCCAGTGCGCCTGAACATTCATTATGGGATTACTATGAATGAATGATCGGGCGCATATGCCAGGTGTTTTGATTTTTCAGCGAGAAATTGTATGGCTTCTTTAAAGATAAAATATGCTGCAATAATTATCAGCAGCCTCATAGCAGGAGGGCTGATATCGGTTACTGCCTGGCAGTATTTAAACTCATCACAAAAAACAGTACCAGCAGAACAAAAGGCACCGGAGAAAAAGGTACTTTTCTGGTATGACCCGATGAAACCGGATACCAAATTTGATAAACCCGGAAAATCTCCCTTTATGGATATGGACCTGGTGCCGAAATATGCTGATGAAAGTGGCGATAAAAGCAGTGGCGGGATCCGTATCGATCCAACTCAGGTTCAGAATCTGGGATTAAAAACGCAAAAAGTCACGCGAGGAATGCTGAATTATTCTCAGACAATCCCGGCTAATGTCAGTTACAACGAATATCAGTTTGTCATTGTGCAGGCGCGTTCTGACGGTTTCGTCGAAAAAGTGTATCCCCTGACGATTGGCGATCATGTGAAGAAAGGCACTCCGCTTATCGATATCACCATTCCTGAATGGGTTGAGGCACAAAGTGAGTTTCTGCTGTTATCCGGTACAGGCGGTACGCCAACCCAGATAAAAGGGGTTCTGGAGCGACTTCGTCTGGCTGGTATGCCGGAAGAGGATATTCAAAGGCTGCGTTCAACCCGCACAATCCAGACCCGTTTTACCATTAAAGCACCTATTGATGGTGTCATTACTGCATTTGACCTGCGCACAGGCATGAATATTTCGAAAGATAAGGTGGTGGCTCAGATTCAGGGGATGGACCCGGTCTGGATCAGCGCTGCAGTGCCAGAATCTATCGCCTATCTGCTGAAAGATACGTCGCAGTTTGAAATTTCGGTACCGGCTTATCCGGATAAAACATTCCATGTCGAAAAATGGAACATTCTTCCCAGCGTGGATCAGACAACCCGCACGCTTCAGGTCCGCCTCCAGGTTACTAACAAGGATGAGTTTCTCAAGCCGGGCATGAATGCCTATCTCAAACTGAATACCCAAAGTCAGGAGATGCTGCTGATACCAAGCCAGGCCGTTATCGATACCGGCAAAGAACAGCGCGTGATTACTGTTGATGATGAAGGCAAGTTTGTGCCGAAACAGATCCACGTTCTGCATGAATCACAGCAACAGTCTGGCATTGGCTCCGGTCTTAATGAAGGCGATACCGTGGTGGTCAGTGGCCTGTTCCTCATTGACTCCGAAGCCAATATTACGGGCGCGCTGGAACGTATGCGCCACCCTGAAAAAACAGAAAACAGTATGCCAGCAATGTCTGAGCAGCCTGTAAATATGCATTCAGGGCACTGAGGAGACGACGATGATTGAATGGATTATCCGGCGCTCTGTCGCCAACCGTTTCCTGGTCATGATGGGCGCACTGTTTCTCAGCATCTGGGGCACATGGACGATAATTAACACGCCGGTCGATGCGCTGCCTGACCTGTCAGATGTGCAGGTCATTATTAAAACCAGCTATCCCGGACAGGCCCCGCAGATTGTAGAAAACCAGGTCACCTATCCGCTTACCACCACCATGCTGTCCGTACCTGGCGCAAAAACCGTGCGTGGCTTTTCACAGTTCGGTGATTCGTATGTGTATGTCATTTTTGAAGACGGGACCGATCTGTACTGGGCCCGTTCGCGCGTGCTGGAATACCTGAATCAGGTTCAGGGCAAACTGCCTGCGGGTGTGAGCTCTGAAATCGGCCCGGACGCTACGGGAGTGGGCTGGATATTTGAATATGCCCTGGTCGATCGCAGCGGAAAACACGACCTTTCAGAACTGCGTTCTTTGCAGGACTGGTTTCTGAAATTTGAACTGAAGACCATCCCGAACGTGGCTGAGGTAGCCTCGGTTGGTGGCGTGGTGAAGCAGTACCAGATTCAGGTCAATCCGGTAAAACTGTCCCAGTATGGGATCAGCCTTCCCGAAGTGAAACAGGCTCTTGAATCGTCTAACCAGGAGGCCGGTGGTTCATCCGTTGAAATAGCCGAAGCGGAGTATATGGTCCGCGCCAGCGGCTATCTGCAGAGCATTGATGATTTTAATAACATCGTCCTGAAAACAGGCGAGAACGGCGTGCCGGTTTATTTGCGGGATGTTGCCCGCGTGCAGACAGGGCCTGAAATGCGGCGTGGTATTGCCGAACTGAACGGCCAGGGGGAAGTCGCTGGCGGCGTGGTGATCCTGCGGTCGGGTAAAAACGCGCGTGACGTAATCACGGCAGTGAGGGATAAACTGGAGACACTGAAGGCCAGTCTGCCGGAAGGTGTTGAAATCGTGACCACCTACGATCGCAGCCAGTTAATCGACCGGGCGATTGATAACCTCAGTTCCAAACTTCTGGAAGAGTTTATCGTGGTGGCCATCGTCTGTGCCCTGTTCCTGTGGCACGTACGTTCTGCCCTGGTGGCGATTATCTCTCTGCCGCTTGGCCTGTGTATCGCCTTTATCGTCATGCACTTCCAGGGACTGAACGCCAATATCATGTCGCTGGGAGGGATAGCTATTGCCGTCGGTGCGATGGTGGATGCCGCCATTGTGATGATTGAGAATGCGCATAAACGGCTAGAGGAGTGGGATCATCAGCATCCGGGTGAGCAGATTGACAACGCCACCCGCTGGAAGGTGATTACCGACGCCTCCGTGGAAGTGGGACCCGCACTGTTTATCAGCCTGCTGATCATCACCCTGTCCTTTATTCCTATCTTTACCCTGGAAGGTCAGGAAGGACGTCTGTTTGGCCCGCTGGCATTCACGAAAACGTACTCCATGGCGGGCGCGGCCGCGCTGGCCATCATTGTCATTCCGATCCTGATGGGATTCTGGATCCGGGGAAAAATTCCTGCCGAGACCAGTAACCCCCTGAACCGGGTGCTGATCAAAGCGTATCATCCATTGCTGCTGCGGGTCCTCCACTGGCCAAAAACAACCCTGCTGGTTGCGGCCTTGTCCATTTTCACCGTTATCTGGCCATTGAGTCAGGTGGGGGGGGAGTTTCTGCCGAAGATCAATGAGGGCGACCTGCTGTATATGCCGTCAACATTGCCTGGCGTCTCTCCGGCAGAAGCTGCAGCACTCCTGCAGACGACGGACAAGTTAATCAAAAGCGTTCCTGAAGTGGCCTCTGTATTTGGCAAGACCGGTAAAGCAGAGACCGCAACGGATTCCGCACCGCTTGAAATGGTGGAAACCACGATCCAGCTCAAACCTGAGGATCAGTGGCGTCCGGGTATGACGATTGACAAGATTATTGAAGAACTCGACAAGACCGTCCGTTTACCGGGTCTGGCAAACCTGTGGGTTCCGCCAATCCGTAACCGTATTGATATGCTCTCAACCGGGATCAAAAGCCCGATAGGTATCAAGGTCTCAGGGACTGTCCTGGCCGATATTGATGCGACTGCGCAGAGTATCGAGGCGGTAGCCAAAACCGTGCCGGGCGTGGTGTCTGCCCTGGCTGAGCGACTTGAAGGCGGGCGTTACATCGATATCGATATCAACCGGGAAAAAGCGTCCCGTTACGGTATGACTGTCGGTGATGTACAGCTGTTTGTCTCATCAGCCATCGGCGGCGCAACGGCAGGGGAAACGGTTGAAGGCGTGGCCCGCTACCCGATTAATATTCGCTATCCGCAGGATTACCGGAACAGTCCAAATGCATTGAAACAGATGCCGATCCTGACCCCGATGAAGCAGCAGATCACGCTGGGCGATGTCGCGGATATTAAGGTCGTTTCAGGGCCGACTATGCTGAAAACGGAAAATGCCCGTCCAGCCAGCTGGATTTACATTGACGCGCGCGGCAGGGATATGGTGTCGGTGGTTAATGATATTAAAACGGCTATCAGTCAGAAAGTGAAACTGAGACCGGGTACCAGCGTGTCATTCTCCGGACAATTTGAACTGCTTGAGCACGCCAACAAGAAACTTAAACTGATGGTGCCGATGACGGTGATGATCATTTTCATCCTGTTGTATCTGGCGTTCCGCCGGGTTGATGAAGCATTGTTGATCCTGATGAGTCTGCCGTTCGCCCTGGTTGGCGGGATATGGTTCCTGTACTGGCAGGGCTTCCATATGTCAGTCGCAACCGGAACCGGGTTTATCGCCCTGGCCGGTGTGGCAGCAGAGTTTGGCGTGGTCATGCTGATGTATCTGCGTCATGCCATTGAAGCGCATCCGGAACTGTCAAGCAAGGAAACGTTCACACCGGAAGGTCTTGATGAAGCCCTTTATCATGGTGCCGTGCTGCGTGTCCGCCCGAAAGCCATGACCGTGGCGGTGATCATCGCGGGTCTGCTGCCGATACTCTGGGGAACCGGCGCAGGTTCAGAAGTCATGAGCCGTATTGCGGCCCCCATGATTGGCGGGATGATCACAGCTCCGCTGCTGTCCCTGTTCATTATTCCTGCCGCCTATAAACTCATCTGGCTGCGCAGACATAAAAAGAGCGTGTCATAACCCTGAAAGGACACCCCTGCAGGTGTCCTTTTGCATAAATTCACCCTGACGTCAGGGTTTATATCGATAACATACAGAGGTGAGTATGAAAAAAATAATTTTAATGACCCTGGCTTTTGGCCTTTCACTGCCGGCAATGGCAGGTGAAAAAGTAATAGACATGTACAAGTCTGAAAACTGTGGTTGCTGTTCCCTGTGGGGCAAGGCGATGGAAAAGGACGGGTTTGAGGTGCGGACCCACGTCATGAATGATCAGGCTCTGTCAGCCCTGAAAGAAAAATATGCTGTTCCTGCTGGACTGAGAAGCTGTCATACCGCAGTTACTGGTAATTTGATCATTGAAGGTCATGTGCCTGCAGCCACGATACATAAGGCAATGCAGTCTGGTTCAGGGATTTATGGCCTTGCCACCCCCGGCATGCCTGCGGGAAGCCCGGGAATGGAGATGGGGGCCCGTAAAGAGGCTTACGATGTTATCGCATTCTCCCCGGAGGGCAGTAAAAAGATCTTCCAGCGAATCAAATAGTCAGCGGAACGGCTGATAACGGGACGCCGGTAGCAGGCACTCCTGTGCCGGCGATATTCGTGGTAATCGCATCCATGACATACCCTGAAGACAGAAGATGCTTCGGTATGCATAAGGAGAGTTACTGTGAAAAATGACAATGCAGTGCAACACAACAACCAGACTGCTTCTGAGCAGACATTATCCCCGGACGAGGGCCACGTATTGCATAAGGTGAGAGATCCCGTGTGCGGGATGGTCATCCTGCCTGACAAGGCGCACAGCAGCATTCGATACCAGGACCATCAGCTTTATTTCTGCTCCGCCAGCTGTGAGAGCAAATTTAAAGCCCATCCCGATCATTATTTTACCGAAGATGCCAGTGAACATTCCCATCACCATCACCACGATCATCACGAAGTCAGCCCTGATCAGATAAAACAGCCTCACAACCAGGCGGAAAAAGAGAATTCTGAAGGTGTGTGGACATGTCCGATGCACCCGGAGATACGCCGCAGTGGTCCCGGAAGCTGTCCTGTCTGTGGAATGGCACTGGAGCCGCTCGTAGCTACGGCATCCACGGGGCCGAGTGATGAACTTCACGACATGACAAGACGCTTCTGGCTGGGGTTGTTGCTGGCGTTTCCGGTTCTGGTACTCGAAATGGGATCTCATCTGTTTCCCGACTTGAGGAATACAGTACCGCCACAGTACAACACATGGCTGCAGTTGCTTCTGGCCTCCCCTGTCGTGTTGTGGTGTGGCTGGCCATTCTTCGCCCGGGCCGGAATGTCGTTACGTAACCGCTCCCTGAATATGTTTACCCTTGTTGCAATGGGGACCGGCGTAGCCTGGGTTTACAGCGTCATTGCAACCGTCTTCCCCTCCTGGTTTCCTGCATCGTTCAGAAACATGGATGGCCTGGTGGCCGTTTATTTTGAAGCCGCAGCAGTTATTACGGTGCTTGTTCTGCTGGGACAGGTTCTTGAGCTGCGGGCACGGGAACAAACCTCAGGCGCCATTACTGCGCTTCTGAACCTTGCCCCCAAAACCGCCAGACGGCTGGATCATGACGGTCATGAAACGGATATTAATGCGGAAGATGTCCTGCCTGGCGATAAGCTCCGCATCAGACCTGGAGAGAGTATTCCGGTCGACGGTATCGTGGTCGAAGGCAAAACAACCGTTGATGAATCGATGGTGACCGGGGAATCTATGCCTGTTACCAAAACGGAGGGTGACCCTGTCATCGGGGGGACCATTAATCAGACAGGTAGTCTTATCATCCGTGCAGAGAAAGTCGGTGATGAAACGATGCTCTCACGAATTGTTCAGATGGTCGCTGATGCACAGCGTTCGCGGGCCCCCATCCAGAGAATGGCAGACAGCGTTTCAGGCTGGTTTGTTCCTCTGGTGATACTTATCGCGGTTGTTGCTTTCTTGATCTGGTCTGTCTGGGGGCCCGAGCCCAGGATGGCGCACGGTCTCATTGCGGCTGTGTCGGTCCTGATTATTGCCTGTCCCTGCGCGCTGGGACTGGCCACGCCGATGTCGATAATGGTGGGGGTGGGCAAAGGCGCCCAGGCCGGGGTGTTAATCAAGAATGCCGAAGCCCTTGAGCGTCTTGAAAAAGTGGACACGCTGGTTGTCGACAAAACAGGCACGCTCACGGAAGGTTCGCCTACGGTGACAGGGATTATCAGTCTCAGTCCGGGTGGGGAAATATCTCTTTTACGTGTAACAGCTGCAGTGGAAAAAGGTTCGCAGCATCCGTTGGGTATGGCTGTTGTCAGAGCCGCGCATGAAAAGGGGATCGTGATACCTGCCGTCAGTAATTTCAATGCCCCGTCGGGGAAAGGTGTCTCAGGCGATGTCGAAGGTCAACGGGTTGTTATTGGTAATGAACTGGCTATGCAGGAAAACAGTATCGTTATTGATAATCAAAAGGCCGTTGCGGATACGTTGCGGATGGAAGGCGCTACCGTTATCTATGTGGCCACAGACGGGAACCTTGCAGGCCTGATAGCTATCTCGGATCCCGTGAAAGCAACCACGCCGGATGCGCTTAAAGCTTTGCGTCAGGCGGGGATCCGCATTGTTATGCTCACCGGGGATAACCAGCTTACTGCTGAAGCAGTCGCACGGAAACTGGGAATAGATGAGGTTGAAGCCGGGATTCTGCCGGATGGCAAAAAAGCAGTGATAACCCGACTGAAAGAGTCTGGCCATGTGGTTGCGATGGCCGGAGACGGTGTGAATGATGCCCCGGCGCTGGCAGCGGCTGACGTGGGTATAGCCATGGGAACGGGTACAGATGTGGCAATAGAAAGTGCTGGCGTTACCCTTCTCAAAGGCGATTTGATGATACTCAACAGGGCCCGTCATCTGTCAGAGATCACCATGAAAAATATCCGGCAGAATCTGTTTTTTGCGTTTATCTACAATGCTCTTGGGGTGCCTGTAGCTGCAGGTCTGCTTTATCCTGTGTATGGAATACTGCTGTCGCCAGTTATTGCGGCGGCGGCCATGGCCCTTTCCTCCGTTAGCGTCATTGCAAATGCGTTGCGTCTGAAAAGTGTCAGGCTCGGGAAATAACACTGAGTGAAGGGGCTGTTACGAACAGAAGGAGTCCGGTATGAAAAGTACAACCTATGCGCTTATTGCTGTCGCCGCGATTGCGGCATTTGCTCTCCTGCGCGAACACTGGTCACATGTGGCAGGTTACTGGCCATATCTGTTATTGCTGGTCTGCCCGCTAATGCATCTTTTCCACGGCCACGGAGGGCATGGAGATCATCAACATCAAGGAAGTGAAAACGATAAAAAAAATTAATCCGGCAGACGGGGCCGCGTCGCGGCCCCGTTATCAGTCCAGGTATCGTTCGTAGTCTCTGGCATGCGCAAAGGCATGCTGTTCAAGTTTGTTATCAGCGGGTGCCGCTGCCCGGAACGCCAGTGAGTTAACAGGATTGTTATTGATGACCAGCTCGTAATGCAGATGAGGACCGGATGAACGTCCGCTGTTACCGGATAACGCAATAGCGTCTCCCCGGGTAACCCTGGCCCCTTTAGTAACGAGTATTTTATTGAGGTGGAGATAGCGAGTTTTAACACCGGCTTTTCCCGTTACTTCAACAAAATATCCCATGGTACTGTTGTATTCGGCCCGGGTGATTTTTCCGTCGATGACGCTGACTATTTTCGTGTTCATGGGCATGGAATAATCAATGCCATTATGGGGACTCACTTTTCCCGATACCGGGTTAAGTCTTGCAGGATTGAAAGGCGAACTGAGTCTTGCTGTGGCCGGTAACGGATAATCGAGACTGCCTTTCCCGGAAGTATCGGAAAGGTTATAGAACTTTTTATCTGATATACGATACGCCGTGTAATTAAATGAACCGGACGTAAATTTATAGGCCACGACACGTGATTTTCCCGCTTTCTTTTGCAGTACGAGTTTTAATGATTCATTTTTTTTCAAATGCCGCAGATTAAACCGGGAAGGCAAGGAGCGCTGAAGAGTAGCGATCTCGTTCGATTCCAGCCCCGAGCGGGTGGCTGAAAGGTAGGCATTTTCTTTTACGACATCGGTAATGCTGCCAACTTACTGATTTAGTGTATGATGGGGTCGGTTCCGGCTGAGGGCGAAATGACACCCTAAGCTTTCGGTTCCTTGGGCCAAAGATATTCGCCAGTCAGTAGAATGTGCGCCCAGCCCAATGGGGATATGTGGGGAAGAAATTCAGGGGGAACATCCAACCCTTCGTTCCGCCGCTCCGTGACGGCATGACCAAGATGGACGGTATTCCAGTAAATGATCACCGCAGTCAATAAATTGAGCCCAGCGATTCGGTAGTGCTGCCCCTCTGTCGTGCGATCGCGAATTTCCCCCTGCCTCCCGATACGGAGCGCATTTTTGAGCGCATGGTGGGCCTCTCCCTTGTTAAGACCGATCTGAGCACGCCGCTGCATGTCCGTATCCAGGATCCACTCAATAATGAAAAGGGTCCGTTCAATACGACCAACTTCACGAAGCGCAACTGCAAGGTTGTTTTGTCGTGGGTAAGAAGCGAGCTTGCGCAGGAGTTGGCTGGGCCTGATTTTGCCAGCGGTCATCGTCGCGGCACAACGGAAAATATCAGGCCAGTTCGCAACGATAAGATCCTCCCGGGCTTTTCCACCTACCAACTTGCGTAACTCCCTGGGGGTCGTATCGGGATTAAATACGTACAACCGCTTCGATGGCAGATCCCTGATTCGCAGAACGAGATTGTAGCCGAGCAGGCTACTGGCTCCGAACAAATGGTCGGTGAATCCTGCTGTATCGGCATACTGTTCGCGAACATGGCGACCGACCTCGTTCATCAGTAGTCCATCGAGAATATACGGTGCCTCGCTCACGGTCGCCGGGATCGACTGACAAGCGAATGGCGCGAACTGGTCGCTTACGTGAGTATACGCTTTGAGGCCGGGAACAGAACCATATTTGGCATTGACCATGTTCATGGCTTCGCCATGCCGCGCTGTCGGGAAAAACTGACCATCGCTCGATGCTGACGTGCCCATCCCCCAGACGCGTGACATCGGCAGTTTACCCTGCGCGGCCACCACAATTGCCAATGCCTGGTTCATGGCTTCGCTTTCAACATGCCAGCGGGCAAGGCGTGAGAGCTGCCAGTAATCATGCGTGTTTGTAGCTTCCGCCATCTTACGCAGGCCCAGATTGAGCCCTTCAGCGAGCAGGACGTTGAGCAGACCGATCCGGTCGCGACATGGAGCTCCGGTTCTCAGATGGGTAAACGCATCTGTGAAACCAAGGGCTGCATCAACTTCAAGCAGCATGTCGGTAATCCGAACGGACGGCATTCGGCGATACAGATCCAGTATGAGTGCCTCGGCACCATCCGGCACGTCTGCTGTCAACCTGTCGATCCGCAACGTTCCATCTTCTATGCTACCGTGCGGAATAGTGCCGTTACGGGCAGCCCGGGCCAGCCGCTTAAGAGCGATCGTGAGTCGCGCCTTTCTGTCTGCCAGCCAATCCTGTGGGTTGGAAGGCACGGCCAGTTTTGCATTTTCCTGCGCCGCGATCATCGGCACCAGTACCTGCTTGAGGTCACCATAGCGGCGCGAATGAGCGAGCCAGACATCTCCGGAACGAAAAGCATCCCGGAGGTGAAAGAGTACCGCCACTTCCCAAAGACTGGTATCTCCTTTTTCCTGAGCTCGTAAATGACGGTTCCATTTGGAGCTGGGCCGCAGGAAACGCCTTTCTGGCGATGCAACACCTTTCATCTCTCCGATCGACAAAGCTGCTGCTACCAATGGTCCGGCGACCGGCGCGGCTTCGAGCTTCAGACAGCGCAACATGCGGGGCGCATAACGACGAAAGCGATGGTATCCCTGCCCGACATATGCAAGAGGCTCATCGGCTAGCGTGTTGCTGAGTTGAGTCCCTGTCGCTACCAGTTGAGCGAGCCGGTCCCATGCAACCGAACTGGCGACAGCCATCTCCAGCGGGGTTCCGTCACTGCGGGCCTCAAGCAACGAAGCTCCCAGCGCGGTGAAGGTACGGATCGTATCCGTGAGTGTGGCTTTAGAGCCGGAAATTGTTTCGTCATGCTGGCGCTTCGCTTCCCGCCAGGTTTTTCCTACGATCCTGTCATGGGTTTCGACTATGGCATCAGCAATCGCCGCTTCCCACTCCACAACACAGACGGCAAGGATCGCCCAGCGGCGGTCCGAAGTGATGTCACGCAAACCGTCGGTGAAGTAGCGTTCACCCTGCCGACGCAGCCGGGCAATGCGATGGGCAGGTATGCTGGCCAAAGCACTATGATTGATATTCAGGGTACGCAGAAATTCGAGCCTGTCGAGCAAACGGTTAGCAGCAGCCGAGTTGTTACCAACCTCGAAGTTGCGAAGCCAGATGAAACGACTGATATTGCCGGCGAGCATTTCACTCAGAAGTTTGTCCAGGTGATCGCGAACATCCGCTGTTAAATTTTCCGCAATCCGCGTTTCAATCCGCCGCTCAGCGGCGACCAGAGCATCCGCGCACAAGCGCTCGATTGTCGATACTGCGGGCAGAATGGTGGAAGTTTCCCGACACCGCACAATAAAACGATGAGCAAGATCCTCGTTTGATCTGGCATCTTCGGCCTGGCCGAAAGTCCACTCCCGCAGATCACGGGCACCACGGCCCGTGAAGGTCTTGTAGCCGTAAATTTCGCGCAGCGTGTCCATGTGCTGCTGACGGGTTTGGCGCCGTGTGGCATAAGTGAGAAGCGCATCAGCCGGAACTCCAAGCTGAGCACCGACGAAGGAAAGGACTTCACGCGGGATCATCTCACCAGGAGCCAGTGCACGGCCCGGATATCGTAAGGCACAAAGTTGCAGGGCAAAGCCAATCCTGTTTTCCGGTCTGCGGCGCTGCCTAATGTTTTCCAGGTCATCATCGCCCAGCGTGTAGAACTTCAGTAGCGACAGTTCGTCCGTGGGCAGATCGAACAGCGCTGCTCGCTGCCGTTCGGTGAAAATATGGCGTCGTGACATACAAATTCGTCCCTTTTGAAGTATAGTCTGTTTTGGACAACAGCCAGCCCATATAAATCAGGGCGTTCCGATACAAAAATCCAGGAGGGTTCAATTGGGACATCGTGCCGCCATTTACTGCCGGGTTTCAACAGCGGATCAGTCTTGTGAACGCCAGGAATTTGATCTGCGAGCCTTCGCCGGCCGTGCCGGCTACGACGTGGTGGGAATATTTAAGGAAACAGGTTCAGGAACTAAACTCGACCGGGCCGAGCGAAAGAAAGTCCTGGCGCTTGCCCAGTCCAGACAAATTGATGCAATCCTGGTCACTGAGCTTTCCCGGTGGGGGCGCTCGACGCTCGATCTGCTCAATACGCTACGTGAACTGGAGAACTGGAAGGTTTCCGTGATAGCCATGAATGGAATGGCGTTCGATCTTTCGTCGCCGTATGGACGAATGCTGGCGACGTTTCTTTCCGGCATTGCGGAGTTTGAGCGGGATCTCATCAGCGAGCGGGTCAAGTCAGGCCTTGCTGTTGCGAAGGCACGTGGTAAGAGGCTTGGTCGTCAGGCCGGAGTGCGACCAAAATCAGACCGACTTTTGCCTATGGTGGTTGCGATGAGGGCCGAGGGACGCAGCTATCGCTGGATCGCACGCGAGCTCGGTATCAGCAAGAATACCGTCGCTGACATCGTGCAACGACACAGAGCTAACGCTTAGGGTGTCATTTCGCCCTCAGCCGGAACCGACCCCCAGTAGCTGAACAGGAGGGACAGCTGATAGAAACAGAAGCCACTGGAGCACCTCAAAAACACCATCATACACTAAATCAGTAAGTTGGCACCATTACCATTTCATTGAAAGAATAAGATGAAATAACTGTAAATGTTGTTAAAATGGTAGAAAGCTAAAGGAGATAGACGGAGCTTGAGGATGAAAATAGCATGACGATAAAAAATAAAAAAATTAAGATAGCCATACTTATTGTTATAATAATGGTGTTATCTGCCGGGTTTATTTTATCTCACTCCTCAGGGCCGGAGATATTAGAAGGCATTGTTGATACAGATGAAATTAATATAACCAGTAAGGTTACAGCAAGAGTTGATAGCTTGCATGTCAGAGAAGGAGACAGCATCCGTAACGGGCAGGCTTTAGTCAGTTTGTATGACAGGCAAATTACTGAGAATTCCCTGCAAGCAAAGGAAGCATTAGCTGCGGCTGTAGCTAGTCAGGAAAAGGCATATAACGGAGAGCGTACAGAGTATATTGAGTCATTAAAAGCTAACTGGATAAGTGCTCAAGCAGATGAAAAAAACATAAAGTTATCCACGGATCGAGTAGTAAAACTCTATGATGGTAGTAAGGCTGTTTCTGCCCAAGAACGTGATGATGCCATTGCGAGATATAAGATTTCTAGGCAGAAAACTAATGCTGCCTATGAGCAATATATGCAAGTCAAACGGGGTAACAGGGCAGAGGATATTCGCATTGCTGATGCTAATGTAAATTCAGCCAAGGCGGCTTTTGAGTCTGCGGATTCCTTGGTCAGAGAGCTGAGTGTTCATTCAAAAAATGATGGAGAAATTGCCAAGCGCTTTGCTAATCCGGGAGAACTTGTTTCTGCTGGCTCACCTATATTCAGCATGATTGATTTAAATAATCTTTGGGTAACTATTAATTTACGGGAAGACCGTTTTAACGCATTAAAAATAGGTGATGTGATTGAAGGGGCGATTCCTGCATTGAAATATAAAAATGTTAAATTCCGTGTTTTTTTTATTAACCCCAAAGGAAATTTTGCCACATGGAGAGCGACTCGTCAGTCAAGCGGTTATGACGTCAGAACATTTGAAGTACGGTTACATCCGATGAATAAAATAGAAGGAATGCGCCCGGGGATGTCTGTTATTTTTGATTGGCCTTTTGATAATGACTAATAATACTTTATCAGACTTTTCAGCTTCATTGATAGATGAAATTAATTTCATCTATCATGACCGCTACATGAAAATCTTACTGTTTATTGTGCCGGTGTTTTTATTAACTTTTGTCATCGCTATCTTCAGTTCTGGTGTGCCTGAGAAAATACCTGTCGCACTGGTAGATTATGATCATTCATCATTGAGTCGGGAAATAATCAAAAATATTGATGCATCGAAGAGTATTGAGTTAATAGAAACAACGGACAATATTTCCCTGGCTCAACGCCTGATGAAGAGTATGAAAATTTATGCTTTTATAGAGATCCCCCGAGGTGCATCTGGATCAACTATCCGTCAGGATGATAATAAGGTCGTAATTCGTTATAACGGGCAGTTAAGAACAACTGGTAATGCTGCGTTTATCGGTTTGCAGGCAGCGGTGAATGATGCCTTTAACTCAATAAATAACAGGAAGTCACTGGGTGTTGAGCATAAAGGTACGGGCAACTCAATGCCAAATATACAAGTAATCAGTATCAGCAATCCACAAAATAGCTATGAAAGATTCTTGACCCCAATTGCAGTGCCGGTGTTGCTGAGTATAGTTCTAAGCAGCGCTGTAATTTGCGCTATCGGACGTTTTTTTGAAGAAGGTAATCTCTGTGACGATTGGATTAAGAAAAAAACAATATATTTATCAGTTCAGATTGCTTCCCGTTGCCTACCATATATAACCATCATTTTTCTTTGGGGATTAATATTCAATGTCTGGCAAGTAGTGGGGCGGGGTTGGCCAATTTTAGGTAATTCATGGTTGTTAATTCTGGCGATGTTTATGTTGTGTCTTCTTACTGCATCTATCGCCATTATGTTTATTTCAATAACGCGAAATGTACTTACAGCTTTAAGTATCTCAACGGTATATGCTAGTGCTGCGTTAACCTACTCAGATGGTACGCTTTCTATTTTGAATGCCAATGGTTGGGCTAAATTCTGGAGTAATTTTCAGCCATTCACCCACTATTACCGAATACAGTTAGAGCAGGTCAATCTTGGCAGTTATATCACAACGAGTTTTTCCCAATTTGGTATCTTGTCACTCTATATTATCATTCCTTTAACTATTTCTTTTATTATTCTTGCAAGACGTAATTATAGTCAACAGCCGGTAGTCTTTCAGGAGAATGTAAAACTCGATGGTGTTTTACAGAGTTTTATTAGTACTGTTAAATCAATAAGAAAATGTCAACCTATATTTTCAACGGCAGTTATGTCATTGATTCTTTATAGTGTTTTTTATCCAAGCGCCTACAAGGCACAAATTAACCTCAAACTTCCCGTTGCGGTAGTTGATTTTGATCAATCATCATTGTCACGTAATCTGATCGATAATCTGCAAACCACACGTGAAATTGATGTTACCCAGGTTGATAGTTCTCTGTCTGATGCATTAATTTTATTGCGAAACAGAAAAGTTTCCGCGGTGATAGCTATTGATAATGATTTTAAAAAGAATCTTATCAGAGGAGAGAACGCAGGGATCGATGTGCACCTATCAGGCGGTTATATGGCTGTTGCTGCCGATTTGAGAACGGCAGTGACTAATGCAATAAACGCTACGACGGATGTTAATAGATTAACATCTAAAGCTACTAATAACATCATTCCTCTTCCTCTATATAATCCAACATTGGGATACGAATCTTTTATTATGCCGCTGGTTTTTATTATAATACTTCAGCAAACACTTATCTTTACCAGTTCTATGCTTATTGCATTGCGTAATAGTATCGGTTTAACAAAAATTAATTCATCTCAGTTTATCGGGACGTTTTTTGGGTTGTTTATGGTTGGTTTTTTTGGAGCGGTTTTTGTGTTTGGTTGGGTTTATTATTTGCAAGGGTATCCCAATGAAGGAAGTATGTTTTTACAGGTTTTGTTGATTGTTCTTTTTTCTGCGGCAGTAAGTTCAATGGGGATGTTGATTGGTAGTTTTCTGGATAACATCAACCGTCCAATGCAGATCCTATCGGCTACCTCGATGGTTATTTTTTATGCGTCAGGAGCCTCGTTTCCTACATTTAATATGCCTGAATGGGTTGTGAAAACGATGGTGATTTTCCCATCAAGTACAATGATAAGTGGGTTTACTATGCTGAACTCTCAGGGGGCAGGTATCTATGAGTTGGCACCCGTAATAATAAAAATATCTTTGCTAGCAATTATATTATTTTTACTTGCTATGTATCGTCTAGTTTGGCAGAAGTAAGTATCCTCCGGCAGAGCCGGAGGCTTTAGGGTGAGCGCCTCAAAGGCGCCGACAAACCATGAGCCGCCCAAGGCGCCTGTTATACGTTCAGATTCATCTGGTCGTAACGTTCGTCTTCTCGCTCTTGCTTGCGTATGTAAGCCCTGACCGTGGCTTCATCCAGGCCTACAGTTGAAACAAAATATCCTCGTGCCCAGAAAACTTCACCAGTGAAGTTTTTTCCTCTGCCGAACTGCCGGGCTATCGCTATCGCACTTTTCCCCTTCAGATAGCCGACGATTGTCGATACCGAATACTTTGGTGGAATGCTGATGCACATGTGAACATGATGCCGCTGCTCGATACCCTCCGCGTAAGTCACGGAGTCGGACCGGTATGCCATGAGCTGGATATCGCCCCGTCGACATACTACCGGTACCAGAACCAACGTCAGCATCCGGAAAAACGCAGTCAGCGTGACCGGCGTGATGACCAGCTGAAGCTGGAGGTACAGCGCGTGTACGACGAAAACTACAGTGTCTATGGAGTTCGTAAGGTCTGGCACCAGCTGCAACGGGAAAGCTTCAGCGTGGTCAGATGCACCATCGCGCGACTGATGAAAAGCATGGGGCTTACCGGCGTGCGGCGGGAAAAAAGTACGAACCATGGTCAGCAGGAAAGAAGCTGCGGCAGGCGGCCGGGTAAACCGTCAGTTCGTGGCAGAGCGTCCCAATCAGCTGTGGGTAGCAGACTTCACGTACGTGAGTACTTGGCAGGGGTTCGCGTATGTAGCGTTCATCATCGATGTGTTTGCCGGCGGCATCGTGGGTTGGCGAGTGTCGTCATCGATGGAAACCACGTTCGTGCTGGATGCGCTGGAGCAGGCGCTGTGGGCCCGTCGCCCTTCCGGCACCATCCATCACTCGGATAAGGGCTCGCAGTACGTGTCGCTGGCGTACATGCAACGTCTGCAGGACGCGGGCTTACTGGCCTCGACGGGCAGCTCAGGCGACTCCTACGACAATGCGATGGCGGAAAGCATCAACGGCCTGTACAAAGCGGAGGTGATACACAGACAGAGCTGGAAAAGCCGAGCAGAGGTTGAGTTGGCGACGCTGACGTGGGTGGACTGGTACAACAGCGGCCGACTACTGGAACGGCTCGGTCACATCCCCCCGGCTGAAGCCGAAAGAGCGTATTATGCTTCCATCGGAAACGGAGCTATGGCAGCCTGAGTTCGCGGACTAAAAACTCTCCCGGAAAACCGGGGCGGTTCAGGATCTTCTTGAGATCCTCTCTACCTACGAGTAATCTCTTGCTCTGTAAACGAAAAAAACCGCCTTGCAGGGCGGTTTTATCGAAGGTTAAGCCAGCTTGCAGGCTGCTTAACCAGGTAACTGTCTTGTGCGAGACTAGTCACCAAAACTGTCCTTTCAGTGTAGCCGCAGTCAGGCCGCCACTTCAAGTACTCTCTAAATCTCTCGCACATCATCAGTTACCAATGGCTGCTGCCAGTGGCGTTAAGTCGTGTCTTTCCGGGTTGGACTCAAGACGATAGTTACCGGATAAGGCGCAGCGGTCGGACTGAACGGGGGGTTCGTGCATACAGTCCAGCTTGGAGCGAACTGCCTACCCGGAACTGAGTGTCAGGCGTGGAATGAGACAAACGCGGCCATAACAGCGGAATGACACCGGTAAACCGAAAGGCAGGAACAGGAGAGCGCACGAGGGAGCTACCAGGGGTCAGTTTGGATATAGAGAATTATTGTACGGTAAGCCTGTTTTTTGAACAGACTTACCTATAGCAATAGGGTGTACTCCCGCGCTATACGGCATTTTCAGAGGTTTGACCTTAATCGGATAACCTAAATGCGATACTGCAAGAGCGACAACTTAAAAGCGATAGCCACTGACGCAAAATCAACCCCTTACGAACCAAGATTGGTTAAATAATGCGCTTAACGTACAAAAATTTCCGATCTCCAAACTGACCCCTGGAAGGGCGCCCTGGACACTGACCGGGTATTTTTATCCCGGCGCGGCAACGGATTGTCCCGCCAGCAGGCCTATCGCATTGTGCGTGAGGCCGGCGAAAAGGCCGGCATGACCATAGAAATAAATCCGAAGATGCTCAGGCACGCTTGTGGTTTCGGACTGGCAGAGCGGGGCGCGGGTACCTGTCTGATTCAGGACTTTCTTGGCCACCGTAACGCTCGGCATACAAAAAAATACACTGAAAGTGATGACAGTCCTTTTATCGACTTGTGGCAGGATACCTGGGGGGGAAGTGACGATAAAACAAAGGGTTGTAACGAGAGTGTGGACGGGGAAGAACCGTGTGAAAAAGGTAACAGTTGGGGCCAAACTGACACCTAGTGAAATAACGTACTGTACGATTTTTCTATTTGTATTAAATTTCAATTGGTTAGATTGACATTACACGGATGTCATGGTTAGAAAACAGGGAGTTCTGGCTGAATCCTGGGAGCGAAAAAGTGATAGAGCAGGAAAATGAGATATCAGATTTAAAGGACAGGAGTAACGTAAAAAGTCTTACTTTATATTACAAAACAAAGTGTTAGTGACCGGAGTGGGCACTGTTGCAAATAGTCGGTGGTGATAAACTTATCATCCCCTTTTGCTGATGGAGCTGCACATGAACCCATTCAAAGGCCGGCATTTTCAGCGTGACATCATTCTGTGGGCCGTACGCTGGTACTGCAAATACGGCATCAGTTACCGTGAGCTGCAGGAGATGCTGGCTGAACGCGGAGTGAATGTCGATCACTCCACGATTTACCGCTGGGTTCAGCGTTATGCGCCTGAAATGGAAAAACGGCTGCGCTGGTACTGGCGTAACCCTTCCGATCTTTGCCCGTGGCACATGGATGAAACCTACGTGAAGGTCAATGGCCGCTGGGCGTATCTGTACCGGGCCGTCGACAGCCGGGGCCGCACTGTCGATTTTTATCTCTCCTCCCGTCGTAACAGCAAAGCTGCATACCGGTTTCTGGGTAAAATCCTCAACAACGTGAAGAAGTGGCAGATCCCGCGATTCATCAACACGGATAAAGCGCCCGCCTATGGTCGCGCGCTTGCTCTGCTCAAACGCGAAGGCCGGTGCCCGTCTGACGTTGAACACCGACAGATTAAGTACCGGAACAACGTGATTGAATGCGATCATGGCAAACTGAAACGGATAATCGGCGCCACGCTGGGATTTAAATCCATGAAGACGGCTTACGCCACCATCAAAGGTATTGAGGTGATGCGTGCACTACGCAAAGGCCAGGCCTCAGCATTTTATTATGGTGATCCCCTGGGCGAAATGCGCCTGGTAAGCAGAGTTTTTGAAATGTAAGGCCTTTGAATAAGACAAAAGGCTGCCTCATCGCTAACTTTGCAACAGTGCCATGGCGTTCGATCTTTCGTCGCCGTATGGACGAATGCTGGCGACGTTTCTTTCCGGCATTGCGGAGTTTGAGCGGGATCTCATCAGCGAGCGGGTCAAGTCAGGCCTTGCT